>JAUQQI010000129.1:3941-5933 GCA_030549955.1 Chloroflexota bacterium | reverse complement strand
TTACGGAGATAGTGCAGATACTGTTCAGGCAGCGGGCGGTCGAGGCCGTAATAAGCCCGGAGACGGGCTCGCAGGTCCTCACTGGGCAGGTAAAACGCACTTTCCGGGTCCTGGAGGTAGGCCAGAGGGTCGCCGGGCATCAGCCGGGGAATCGCAAAGTTAAAGGTCAGGATGGCCCAGAGGGTCAGACCGTAGACGGCAGCCCTGGCCGCGACCTCCATAGGTGGCTCAGCCTAGCTTGCCCAGGCAGCGCCGACAGCAGCGACGGCCATCCCGTTCTTCCGTATGCGACTCCAGGGTAGCCTCACCACAACTGGCGCAGACCACCCACCGCACCGTCCGAGGTCGCCGCGGCACCTGTGCCTCGGCCGGCTCCACCCGGAAGAGGCGGTCGAGGGACGCCGTCAAGATTGCCTGGGCCCGGCGCCGCTGGAGTTCCTCAAAGGTGGCCCGCTCCTCGGCGGATGCCTGCCCGGAGCGGACCTTCTCGAAGAGGGTCGAAAACTCGGGGTCCGGCGGCCCGAACGCATCCGGTCTGGCCACGACCCGGATCACGTGGTTATCCCGGAGCCGGACAAAAGTGAAAGCATTTTTCCCGTGGTCCAGGTGGACCAGGTTCCCCCTGCCAAAAGTACAGCCCATCAGGTACTGGATGGCGTCGGCCGGGCACAGGTCGGTTTCGACGATGGCAACCACGGGATTTTCCGGGGAGTTTACGCCCACTTCGTTTCGGGCCACCTCGGCGGCCCGGATGCCAAGGGCCAACCCGGGACACATGTGGCCATGGAACCTGACCACTTCGTCGAGCAAGCCAGACTCATACATGCCGCAAAACCCTCCTGGTCCCAGGAAAAGGTCCGGGGGTCGCCCGGTGACGGCCCCCTTACGCCCAACCGGGCTACAAGCAGGTCAGGCCCATCGGCAGTCCAACCAGGAATATCCCCCGCCGGCCTCCTTTCGCCCATTACTTCGGTGGAGGAGACTGCCTGACGTTCCCCGGCGAGCAGATTCACGTCAATGGTTACGGTCGGTTTGACCAGGCCGGCTGCCTCGAGGCCGCCGCCGGGAAAAACCTGAGCCTGTGACCGGCAAGCCCGGGCCACGAGACAGTCTCGATGCGAGAAGGCCAGGCTTGACGGCCATCCGTACACTGTCCTGTACCGCCTGCAAACATTCCAGTAAGGTCAGGGTTCAGCCCCATTTTAGTCAGCGGTGGGATTTCTGTCAAGATGAGGATGCGTAGTACTGGCTACCGATGGGTCGGTAGTCTGTAACGATAGCAACAGCTTGAAATTTCGACTACTGACCGGTATATTTCAAGTGCGGACCTTCCCGCAAGGGGAATGTGCGGCGGCTCAGGACGGCAAAGGAGGTGCATAATGAGGGTCTGGCGGCCGGCAGTCTTTTTCGTTGGTTTCATACTGACGGTTGCCCTGATGCCATCCTGTCAGGCCCCGCAGAGCCCGGGAGTTCCGGTCGGCGAGTCGGGCCCGCGGCGGGGTGGCACCCTGGTCGTTGGGGTTACGACTGACCCCGGTCAGCTCAATCCGGCCATCACCACGGCCGGCCCGACCCACGTGGTGGCCGACAACGTGTTCAACGGCCTCATCCAGTTCGATGAGAATCTAAACCCGCAGCCGTCGCTGGCCGAGTCCTGGACGGTTTCTCCAGACGGCAAAAGTTACACGTTCAAGCTTGTGAAGGGCGTCCGGTGGCATGACGGCAGGCCGTTCACCTCGGCCGACGTCAAATTCACATTCGAAGAGGTTCTCCTTAAGTTCCACGCCCGTACTAAGGCCGGCCTTGAAAACGTGCTGGCCGGAATTGACGCCCCGGACGATTACACGGTCGTGTTCCGGTTCCGGGAGCCGTACGCGCCCCTCCTGCGCCGGCTCGACGTAGTCGAAGCCCCCATCATCCCGAAGCACGTTTACGAGGGCACCGATATTCTCAAAAACCCGGCCAACAACCAGCCCGTTGGGACCGGCCCGT
>JAUQQI010000129.1:0-3931 GCA_030549955.1 Chloroflexota bacterium | reverse complement strand
GAATATGTTCCCGGTGACCGGGTGGTCCTGACCCGAAACGACGACTATTTCAAAGGCGGCCTCCCGTACCTGGACCGGGTGATTTTTAAAGTTATCCCACAGCCGAGCACGGCGGTCCTCGCCCTCGAGCAGGGCGAGGCGGACTACCTCTGGACCATCCCGGGCCCGGATATCCGGAGGCTTCAAGCCAACCCGAACATCGTCCTAGCCAGGGCCCCGGCCGGACCGGGCGGGTCCTTCTGCATTGACACCCTCATTTTCAACCTGCGCCGCCCGCCCTTCGACCGCCTCGAAGTGCGGCAGGCCTTCGCCCATGCCATCAACCGTCAGCAACTTCTCGAGCAGGTTTATTTTAACCAGGGCCGGATTGCTACCGGCCCCATCGCCAGCACGATGGCCTGGGCCTATACTCCCGACGTCACCCGATATGATCACAGCCCGGAGCGGGCGCCCGCACTCCTTGATGGGGCCGGCTACCGGCCTGGACCTGACGGGAAGCGCCTCAAGGTCGTCTTTGTCCACGCCAGCACCTACGCCCGGACGGCCGAGGTTATCCGGGATAACCTGGCCAGGGTCGGGGTTGAAGTCGAGCTTGCCACCCTCGAATTTAATGCCGCCGTTGAGCGGGTCTTTGTCAGGGCCGACTTCCACCTGGGCATCGCCTCTTACTGCAACGGGCCCGACCCGGAAATCGGCGTCACGCGGATGTACCTCTCGACCAACATAAAGCCCATCCCGTTTTCAAATGGCGCAGGTTATGTTAACCCCCGAATTGACGAGCTGTTTGCCCGGGCGGCGACGACCGTAGACGAGGGGGCTCGGGCCGCAATGTACCATGAGATTCAACGAATCCTGACCCGGGAAGTGCCGTACTGGTGGCTGATTGAGACCGAGGGCTACCGGGCCTTCCGGAAGGAGGTCCGGGACCTGCGAATCTGGGCCGGCGACCTGCTGGAGCGGGCCTGGCGGGAGGGAACCCGGTAAGGGCATGGGGCCTTACGTCCTGAGGCGACTGCTTCAGATTCCACCGGTCATCCTGGGCCTGCTGGTCCTCAATTTCGTGCTGATTCACCTGGCGCCCGGTGACCCCCTCTACTTCCTGGTCGGCGAAGGGGGCGACGAATCTTATTATTCTGCCATTCGCTCCCGTCTCGGCCTGGACCGGCCCCTGGCCGAACAACTTGTCCGCTACCTGGCCGGGGTGGCTACCGGCGACCTTGGGCGGTCCATTCGTCACAATGAGCCGGTCATCTCCCTGATTCTCGGCCGGGTACCGGCCACCCTCCTGCTTACTGGAACAGCCCTCGCGGCGGCGACCGGCGTCGGCGTCTGGCTGGGAACCCTGAGCGCCGCCCGACCAGGTGGGCTGCTGGACCGCCTCACGAACGGCGTCGCCAGCGTCCTTGCGGCCGTTCCGAGTTTCTGGCTCGGTCAGCTGCTTCTGGTCAGCCTGGCCGGGTGGCTTGGCCTTTTCCCGGTTCAAGGTATGGTGTCGGCGCGCCTGGCGTCCGGGGGCTGGGCCCTCATCATCGACGTTGCCCACCACCTGGTGCTGCCAGCCAGCACCCTTGCCCTTCTGCAAATCGCCCTCATCTTCCGCCTCACCCGCCAGAGCGTCCGGGAGACGCTGGTCGAGGAGTTCATCCGGACCGCCCGGGCGAAGGGTCTGTCACCCCGCCTGATCCTTTACCGCCACGCCCTCCGCAACTCTCTCCTCCCTGTGGTGACCGTCGTCGGTGGTCACCTTGGAACCCTTCTGGCTGGTGCTGCCGTGGTCGAGGTTGTCTTCGCCTGGCCGGGCCTCGGCCGGCTGCTCTACGACGCCATCCTGACCCGGGATTACCCGGTGGTCCTAGGCATCTTTCTGGTCGTTTCGGTCATGATGGTTCTGGCCAACCTGCTTACCGACCTGACCTATGCTTACCTCGACCCGCGGGTCCGTTACGCCTAGGGTGGCCGCCCGGGCCCACCCCCAAAAGGCGGTTTCTTTGGGGGTGGTGCTTCTCGGGGTCATTTTGGTACTGGCCGTAGCGGCCGACCTAGTCGCCCCCGGCGACCCTCTGCGCACCGTCGGCCCGGCCCTCCGCCCCCCGGGACCGTCTTACTGGCTCGGTACCGATGACCTGGGCCGGGACATCTTTTCGATGATTGTCCACGGCGCCCGAACGTCGCTCACGGTCGGGGCGGCAACGGCGCTGATGGCGGCAGTTATTGGCACCCTGGTTGGCGGAATATCCGGCTACTTTAGCGGCGCCATTGACGACGCTCTGATGCGCCTCACGGAGTTCTTCCAGGTGACCCCGAGGTTCTTTCTGGCCACCCTCGCCGTGGTTCTATTCGGGCCGAAACTGTGGCTTATCGTTGCGGTCCTGGGCGCCACGTTCTGGCCCGGGCCGGCCCGGATCCTGCGAAGCCAGGTGATGGCCCTGCGCAACCGGGAGTTCGTGGTCGCGGCGAGGGCCCTCGGCGCGCCGGAGCTGTATATCCTGGTTCGCCATATCTTGCCCAACGCCCTGCCACCGGTGGTTGTGGCCGCCGGCCTACAGGTCGGCTGGGCGATCCTCACCGAGGCGAGCCTGAGCTTCCTGGGTCTGGGCGACCGTAACCTTCCGAGCTGGGGTCAGATCCTCAGCAGCGCCCAGCCGTTCATGCGGACGGCCTGGTGGCTGGGTTTCTTCCCCGGCCTGAGCCTGGTCGCCACCGTTTTCGGAGCGAACCTGCTTGCCGACTGGCTCAACCGGCAGCTGGACCCCAGGCTCAGGCGGGGGCCGGAGGAACTGGGGTAGCTCTGAGCTTTCAGGAGGATGGTGCCATTGCCGGGTTCCGCCGGCTCAGCCGGGCCGCCTGCCGGAGCCGCAGGCCGGACCAGTGCCCAACCTCGTAATCGCCCGGAAGCCAGCACATCGCCCAGGCCAGGCCCAGCTCCGTCCCAAGGAGTCCAAGGGCCTGCTCCCTTGTTCTCGCCGCATCCCGCCAGAGGGTCACGATAAGGACCTGAGGCGGCAGGTCGAAGCCGACGGCCCAGCGGAGGAGGGCCGGGTTTGACCGGACCTCAGTCGCCAGCCGGTGCCGGGCCCTCGCCGCCACGGCCAGCGCGTCCGGCCCTTCATGCCGGGCCATGACCCCGAAGATTCCCGCGCCTCGCGGCTCAAGGGCCAGGGGGGAGCGGGGTGCAGGATCCGGCCGGATCAGGCCCAGCCGCACCAGGGGGCTGGACGGGCGGCCTTCGGGCCTGGCGCCGCCCAGCTGAAGGCCGGCCCAGCTGCCCCATTCGTCGCCGGTCGGGTCCCACCGCAGGCTCCAGAAGCTCTCCGACCACCGGGCAAAGAGCCACATGAACCGGCGGTGGGCCCCCGAGCTGGCAAAAGCCTGCATGCGGCCCTTGTCCTCCCAGACCGTGAGGGTCAAGAACTCGGTGGGGCCGGCAATGCCCCCGGCGTAGCGGACCAGGCCTGGGGTGACGGCCAGCTGGCGGGCCACCAGCAGCCGGGCGTACAGCATGGGCAGAAAAAGGCCCGGGTGTCGGAGGACGTTCCGGGTCGTGACCGCCAGCACGGCCGGGTATTCCCCTTTCAAGCAACCTGCAGGCAGCGGCACCCGAGCAGGTACCGGTCGCAGCCGCAACTGCCAAGCTGCCGGGCGCGGTCCTCGACAAGCCGCCGGACCTGCCGGAGGAACTCGTCCCGCCGCTGCTGGAGGGTCCGGATCTCTTGTTCCACCTGTTCGGCCTTTGCCCGCAGGATGGCAGCTAAGAGTTGCCGGAATCCCCCTTCGTCGCCCTCGGCCGCCAGCCGCAGCAGGTCCCGAATGTCCTTAATGGTCAGGCCGAGCCGTCGGGCCCGGACGATAAACCGGAGCCGGGCCACGTCCTCGTCAGAGTAGACCCGATACCGGTTTGGAGCCCGCCGGGCACGGGGAATGAGGCCGATCC
>JAUQQI010000215.1:4376-6068 GCA_030549955.1 Chloroflexota bacterium | reverse complement strand
CCGCTGGACCAGGGGCACGGCGACCACAAGGGGCCCGTACATCGGCCAGAAGAAGACCCTGGCAGCGGCCGGGTCGGCTGTGAACGAGTGGCGGGAAAGGTGGTCAATGGGCGTCTGTAACGTCTGACCCAGGCTCCAGACCCAGAAGGGCCAGATAACCACGCCCACGCCGGCGGCCGTTCCGACCGCCCACGCCATCAAGCGGCCGGCCACCCGGACCGGGGACCCCCGGCGCCCGAGGAGACGGTGGACGCCGACGGCCGCGATGCCCCACGGCAACAGGAGGAGGGTCCCGTGGTGGGCGGCCGCGGCGGCCGAAAGCCAGAGGCCAGCCCGGATGCCCTCGGGCCGGCGGCCCGTCCGGAGAAAATCGGCCAGAAACCCTAGGCCCACCAGGCTCAGGGTCAGGGCAACGAGGGTCGGGAGCTGACCAAAGGTGTGGGCCGCCATCGGCACCGCTGGGATAAGGGGTGTGAGGAGCCCGGCATACCAGGCGGCCCGGGATCCGACAAATCGCCGGGCGAAGACCGTAACCGCAAAGGGCAGGGCCACCAGCGTCCCGAAGAGGACCCCCGCCCAGGCCAGCTCAACCCCGACCGCCAGCGAGAGCAGCCCGGTGAGCTGGTGGACCAGGGGCGAGTACGACACGACCGGAAATCCGCCGTACCAGCGGGGTTCCCACAGTCCCCACCAGTCCCGCCGGTAATGGTCGGCAAAAAACATGTGGGTCCAGGCGTCGTACGACTGCCGGTACCGGGCCCCGGCTACCAGCGGCCAGGCGGCCGCCACCGCCACGACAAGGACCAGCCGCCAGAGCCCTCGGGTTCGCCTCAGCCCCATTCAGGCGTGGGAAACAAATATTTCTGGCCAGCGACCCTGGCGAGCAACCGGGTGTAAGCGTCTGCCACCGCCTCGACGCTGAGGAAGGAAACGGCCTGCAGGTTTTGTCGGCGCTGGCACTCCCGCAGTTCCGGTTGGTCGAGGAGGGCCCCCAGCACTCCAGCCAGGCCGGCCACATCGTCCGGGCCCGTCCAGTTGACCCAGAGCCCCCCTTCGGCGGCCGCCGCCCGGAGGGCGGGCAGGTCGGTTGCGACCACAGGTCGGCCCCAGGTCGCCGCCCGGTAGAGGACGCTCGACGCCCCGAGGGCAGCCCGGTACGGCAGGACGACCACCGTATTGCGTTCGAACACGGCCCGGAGCCCGTCCTCGGGAACTGGACCGGACCAGCGCAGCCCCGCCGTTTCGGCCAGGGCCAGGTGGAGGGCCCGCGCGTAGCCCGGAAACCTCGGATGTTCGGCCCCCGCAATCTCAAGGGTCGCCCCCGGTCTCCTCTCCCGTAGCCGCCGAAAGGCCGCCGCCAGGGTCGGCAGTCCCTTGTACGGGGCGAGGAACCCGAAAAACATTACGCTGGGGTCCGGTGGCTCGGGCAGCGCCTCCGGCCGGTGGAAGGTCCCGTGGGGGACGTGGACAATCCGGCCGCCCGGAAATTCGCGGCGGAGCCGTTCCACCTCCGACTTGAGGGGTACGGCCACAACCCCCAGCCGCACAACCCAGCCGACAGCAACTTTAAGTACCAGCCAGCAGGCCGGATGGACGCCCAGGTCGCCAGCTGGGACCGGGCCCAGGATGCCCGGCTCGTGCAGGGTTATCACCAGCGGCGTGCCCCCGGCAACGGCCGCTGAGAGGCCCATC
>JAUQQI010000215.1:0-4366 GCA_030549955.1 Chloroflexota bacterium | reverse complement strand
ACCAGCCCCGAGAGGAGGGCCGCCGGGGACGGGCCGAAGATGCTCAGCCCGAAATTAACCCAGACGGCGTCTGGCTTCCACCGGCGCAGTCCTTGCAGAAGCCGGACCCCTACCAGCGGGTCCCCCGGCACCCAACACCGCCACTCCTCCAGGCCGGAGTCGGTGCGGAACCCGGGCCGTCCGTCCTGCTCGGTGATAACCGCTATCCGCTCGAACATGCCCGACCGGGCCAGCGCCCGGCACAGGTGGTACCCGTACTGGCCGATCCCGGTAAGACGCGGCGGGAACGGGGTTATAACCGCCAGGTCCATCCCCACCTCCGCCGAATCGCCGCCTGCACCCGGCGCCAGACCTCGCCCGGACCGACAGTGACCCGGAAGTGACCGGCAACGGCCGGGGCTTCGTCAGATTCGGCCGCCACCCCAATCTTGCCTTCGGTCCGGGCCGGAAACGGCGGCAAGAGGCCCACGAGGCGCCCGCGGTCGACGACCAGGGGCACCGGATGGGGAGGGGCGCTGGGTGCCCGGCGGTAGAAAAGGACGGCCCGGACCGAAACCGGACCGTCAACCTCGATAAAGACCGGCCTCAATGCCGGAATGGTCACCCGCCCGTCAAGCCGGACCCGGGGCCAGTCCGCGGCCGCCGGCGGCCCCGGTCCGAACTCCCCCAGCCCCAACCGGTAGACCCGCCCGTCCCAGGCGGCGACCAGGACCCCGGCCTCAGGCCCCGCCCCGGCGAGGACGGGGGAAGCAAAGACCGGTCCGCCGGCCCGGAATGTCCCGACCGCCGACCCATCGGCCCGGAAAAGCCGCAGGATTCCATCCCAGCCGGCGGCCAGAATCTCGGGCCGGCGGTCCCCGTCCAGGTCGGCCGCCAGGGGCGTGGCCCAGACAAAGGACCCGACCTCGGCCGGAAAGCCGGCCAGGGGCCTACCATCGGCCCGCCAGCCGTAAAGCCGATCGGCCGCGACCATCACCTCAGGCCGGCCATCCCCATCGAGGTCAGCAACGACGGGGGCGCCGACCCCGTAAGAGCCGGGGGCCTGCGGCCAGCCCAGAAGGGGGGTGCCGTTGGCCCGCCAGACGTAAACCCGGTCCGAGACGGCGACAACTTCGGGTGACCCGTCCCCGTCCAGGTCGGCGACGGCCGCCGTCGCCCAGACGAAATGGCCGGTCGGCTGCGGCCAGCCGGGCAGGGGCCTCCCGTCGGCTCGCCAGACGTAAACGTGGCGGTCCCAGGAGCCCACAACCACCTCCGGCCGGCCATCCCGGTCCAGGTCGGTCACCAGCGGTGAGGCGGCCACAAACCCGCCGGTAACCGTCGGCCAGCCGGGAACCAGGCGGCCATCGGCCTTCCAGGCGTAAACCCGGCCGTCATCCGACCCGACCACGATTTCCGGGCGGCCGTCGGCATCCAGGTCAGCCAGGGCCGGGGAGGAATAAACGTCCCCGCCCGTCGCCTGGGGCCAGCCCGGAAGGAGCCGGCCCCGACAGTCCAGGCAGTAGACGTGGTCGTCGACGCTCCCGCCTACGCCGACGGCCCCCCCCTCCCCCTCCACGTCGCCCACCGCCGGAGTCGACGCGACGGCGTGCCGGGCCTCGGCCGGAAAGCCGGCCAGGGGCCGACCGTCCAATCGCCAGGCGTAAAGGCCGTCCGAGGCCGCGATGAGTTCGGGTCGGCCGTCGCCGTCCAGGTCGGCAACAACCGGCCGGGCACTGATAAACCCCCCAGTGCGAAAGACCCTTGCGGCGTCCTTCATCGGCGGCGCAGAATTACCAGGGTGTGGTCGCCCCAGTCGCGCCAGGGCCACCGGCCCCGGAGAAACCGCTCCGGGCCGACAAGCCCCCTGAATACCCCGGCATGCCGCCGGTAAAAGTCTGCCAGGTAAGCCGGGGGCAGGAGCAGGGGCAGGGCGAGCCGGGCCTCGAGGCGAAAGGCCGGCCCAAACGCCTTAACCAGCTCTTCCGCCGACAGCAGCCGCACCGGTACGGCTGCCCGGCCGTCGCCGGCCGGCAGGGTCGCCAGGCCCCAGTCTGCACCCCGACCGCGCCAGGCCTTGCGAATCCGGCCGTGGGCAAGGAGCCAGAGGGTTTCGAAAAGACACCGGCGGTTAATAAGCGAGGTTACAATCGGAGCCCCCGAACGGAGTAGCTCCCCCAGGCCGGCTCCGAGCCGACCCAGCTCCGGCTCGCAGTTGAGGGCCCCGAAACCCGCATAGGCCCCGTCGAACGGCGGGCAAGGCCGAAGGCTGCCAAGCTGGCTGGCTGCCATGACGAGAAAGTCGACCCGACCTTCCAGGCCAGCGGCCAGGGCCTTTCGCCGGGCCCGCCGGATCATTCCGGGTGAAATATCTACCGCCAGCACCCGGTAGCCGGCGCGGGTGAGGGCCAGGGTTTCTTCGCCGGTGCCGCACCCAATCTCGAGCAGCCGGCTGCCTGCCGGGATCAGCCGGCGCAAAATGCCCAGGCTTTCGGCCCGGAGCCAGGCCATCAGGGCATTTACGGCGTCGCCGTAGAGCCCATCGTAGACCGGAGCCATCCGGTCGAAGGCCCGCACCACTGCCGCGTGAGCCGGTTCCATCGGTCAGCGCCCCTCGGCCGGATGGAATCGAATGGTGGGCCGGGCCGGCCAGCGGGCCAGGAGCCGGAGCATGAGCCGGGTGAGATGCAGGCCGACCCAAACCCGAAGGCGGCGCCAAACGGGAGGCCGCCAGCCGGCCCTGAGCCGGGCATCCTCCCACTCCTTCTGAAACCATCGGATAACCCACCGGTAAAAGCGGGTGTCATATTTTTCCCGCCGGAAAAGCAGTCGGTTCTGGGCCGTGTAGTCCCAGTCGATGTTCCACTCCGAGTCGAACATGAGCCGCTCCCGAACCTGCTCGTAAAACGGGGTCCCCGGCAGGGGGTAGGCGATGGTCGTGCTGAAGATGTCGGGCAGGGTCTCGCGCAGAAGCTTGACCGAAAGCTCCAGGTCCTCCAAGTCCTCGCCGGGATAGCCGACCATCATGAAGAAATAGGTCTCGATGCCGAGGCCCTTACAGAGGGCCGCCGCCTCGTAAATCTGCCGGACCCTGATGCCCTTCTTCATCGCGTCGAGGACCTTCTGCGACCCGGACTCGGCCCCAAAGTAGACCCGGCGGCACCCCATCTCCTTAAGGGCCCGCATCATCTCTTCGGTTGCGAGGTTTACCCGGGTCAGGCACTCGAAGGGGATCACCGCATCCCGGGCCAGGACTTCATCCCGCCACTCGAGGACCCAACGCCGGTTAACGCCGGTGATGTCGTCGACAACCCGGAGGAAGTCGGGGTTGTACGTCTGCTTGATTTGCCGCATCTCTTCGGCCGAATTTGCCGGGGACCGGGACCGGTGGGTCCGGCCGAAGACCGCCTTCTGGCACCAGGCGCAGGCGTAGGGACAGCCCCGGGTGTTAATAATCGAGACGGACCAGTAGCCGTGGGCTTTTCGCCAGGCCCGCCGGTAGGCGTCCAGGTCCACCAGTTCCCGGGCCGGGAACGGCAACCTGTCCAGGTCGGTGATGAATGGCCGGGGGGCCGTCGCCACGACCCGGCCGTCCGGACCCCGGAGCCTGAGTCCCGGCACTTCTTCGAGCCGGTCCGCCGGAGGCGAATTCCCGAGGAGAAAATCCGCCAGCTCGAGCATCGTCTGCTCGCCCTCGTCGAAGACCACAACGTCGACCGGAAACTCACCCCGGCTGTCCCGGTACTTGAGATACCGGTCGGGCAGGCCCGTCGGGTCGGGCCCCCCGAGGACGACCTTCGCGCCATAGATCGCGCCATGGCAGTGGGCGATTTCGGCCAGGATGAGGGCGTGGCGCCGAATGGTTATCAACGACGTGATGCCGACCACCGGCGGACGCTGCCGGCGCATGTAATCTTCGAATTCGGCGTAATCGTGCCGGAACGTGCAGTCGAACAGTTCGACGTTATAGCCCCGGTCCCGGAGGACGGCGGCCAGGTACATGAGACCAAGGGGGAAATAGGGGGTCATCAGCCTCTGCTCGACCGGGTCCTTGGCGATGAAGAGGGGATGAACCAGGGTGATATCGGGCCGCAAATCACGGACCTCCTTCCAGCAGCTCGGCCAGCCGGGCCGCAAAGGCTGCCAGGGTCCGGCGGCCGTGGCCGTCGAAGTGACCCTGGCAGTGGTCGGCGTCAAACCGCAGCTCGGGGCCGGGCGGGCCGAACTTTTTTAGCTTCCGGCCCATCTCCCAGGCCTCGAACCAGGCGCCGGGCGGCGTCCAGCCGGCCGCTTCCAGCAGGCCACCAGGCAGCCGGAACGGCTTTATCCCGGCCGGCGCCGGCCGGGGCAGGCCGGCGGCGTTCGGCAGAAAGTAGGCCGTCCAGGA
>JAUQQI010000252.1 GCA_030549955.1 Chloroflexota bacterium | reverse complement strand
TTTGCCGAGCTTGCGACCCGGCTCGCCGACCGGTTCCGGGTCGGAATTGTCCTGGTCGGCGGGCCGGATAATCAGCCGGAAGCCGAGGTTTTCCGGGCCCACTACCGGGGCCCCCTCGTCGACCTCGTGGGCCGGACAACCATCCGGCAGGCGGCGGCCGTGCTGGCCGGGTGTAAACTCTTCTTAGGGAATGATGGGGGGTTGATGCACCTCGCCGCGGCCGTTGGGACGCCGGTCGTGGCCGTCTTCGGGCCGTCCAACCACCGGGCATGGGGGCCCTGGCGCCCCGACCGGCCGGAACTGGCGAGGGTCGTCCGGACCTGGCTTACCCTGCCGTGTCAGCCGTGTCTTTACGTCGGAAACCAGCTTGGCCGGCGTTGGGGCTGCGACTCCCTGGCGTGTCTGCGGACTATTCAGGTCGAGGATGTACTGAATGTGGTCGAATCGATGAATATCTTTGGGCGGCCGGCGGCCGTCCCGCCGGCGGGGACGTGATGGCGGCCGAGCCCCAGCCCCTCCGGTGTGCAACCCACCCGGCTGTCGAAACTTACCTCCGGTGCGGCCGGTGCGGTCGGCCAATCTGCCCCCGCTGCCTGGTTCAGACCCCGGTTGGCGCCCGCTGTCGGGACTGTGCCCGGCCCCGGCGGCTCCCGACCTTTGAACTGGGCTCCCAGGGCTACCTAAAGCTCATACCGGTCGGGGTCGGGGCCATCCTCCTGAGCGGCTTCGGCTGGGCGCTCCTCTTACCTCTGGCCGGCCGGTTCGGGTTCTTCGGGATCCTCGTCGGCCTTGGACTCGGCTACGTGGTTGGGGAGGCCATCGCCCTGGCCTTTAACCGAAAGCGGGCGACGGTGCTCGGCGTGGTCGCCGGGCTAAGCCTGGTCCTTGGGTTTTTAACGGCAGCGGGCTTTCGGGTCTGGCTCGCCCAGCTCCAGGCCGGCCGGCCCATCGAGCCGCTGGCTCCGATGGTGTCGGTCCTGCCCACCCTTTTCGGTCTGCTTCTGAACCCGTTTGCCCTCATCACGGTCATCCTGGCCGTTGTTCTGGCCGTGAGCCGGGTGCGCTGACCTATGGGGTCCGCCCTGGGGACCATCATCAAAGCCTGGGCCGGACGGAAGGTGCTCGTTGTCGGGGATGTCTGCCTCGACGAGTACCAGTTCGGGCGACCTGTCCGGCTGAGCCGGGAAGCACCGGTCCCGGTTCTGGAATTCACCCGGCGGCAGGTGGTCCCGGGGGCGGGCGCAAACCCGGCCCTCAACATCGTTCGGCTTGGGGGCCGGGCTGCCATCGTTGGGGTGGTTGGGGACGACGAGGCGGGGGCAACCCTTAAAACCCTGCTGGCCGGGGCCGGGATTGACGTCTGCGGCCTCGTGATTGACCCCGGCCGGACCACAACCCTCAAAACCCGGGTCCTGGCCGAAGGAATCCTCCGGTTCCCTCAGCAGGTTGCCCGCCTTGACCGGGTCGACCGGCAGCCCCTGGCACCGCCGGTCCGGGAACGACTCCTTGAGGCGGCCGCCGGCCTCGCCGCCGGGGCCGACGCGATCCTGGTTTCGGACTACCGGCTTGGGGTGGTGGACGAGGCGGTTGCCCGCACGGTTCTGGCCGCGGCCCGGGCGGCCGGCCGGCCGGTTACGGTCGATTCTCAGGGGGGTCTTGAACGGTTTGCCGGCTACACCCTGGTGCGGTGCAACCAGGCTGAGGCCGAAGCTGCCCTCGGCCGGCCGCTTACGGATGAGGGGTCTTTCCGGGCGGGCCTTTTCGAGCTCCTGGGCCGGCTCAGGGCCGGGGTTATGGTGGTGACCCGCGGCGCCGAGGGCCTTTCGGTCGCAACCCCGGACGGCTACCGGCACTTCCCGGCGGCGAACGTTTCTGAGGTCTTCGACGTGACCGGAGCCGGCGACACGGTCATTGCGGTGCTCACGCTGGCCCTGGTCGCCGGGGCGGACCCCTGGCAGGCCGCGGACCTGGCGAACCGGGCGGCGGGGCTGGTGGTCCGGCGGATCGGCAACTACGCCCCGACCGCCGCCGAACTCCTCGACATGGTCTAGGGAGGGGGCTATAATGCTAGTGCCGGGGCAGAATGCCGGGGGAGGAAACCGATGGCCGCAACGGGAAATGGCTCGCTGCTGAGTGCCCTTCGGGAGGTGGTCGGCCCGGAGGCTGTCCTGTACGACCCTGACGAGCTTGCCGTTTATGAGTACGACGGGGCCCTGGATCGGGCCCGGCCCGATTTCGTCGTCTTCCCGCAAACAGCCGAGCAGGTTGCCGGAGTAGTGCGGGTCTGCAACCGCTACGGGGTGCCCTTTGTTGCCCGGGGCGCCGGAACCGGTCTGAGCGGCGGGGCAATCCCGGTCAGGGGCGGGGTGCTCGTCGTCCTGACCCGGATGAACCGGATCCAGCAGGTCGATTACCCGAACCGGGTCGCGGTGGTCGAACCTGGGGTCATCAACGTCACCGTCACCGAAGAGGTCGCCCCCGACGGGTATTATTACGCCCCCGACCCGTCAAGCCAGAAGGCCTGCACCATCGGGGGCAACGTGGCCGAAAACTCGGGCGGGCCCCACTGCCTGGCCTACGGGGTGACGACCAACCATGTCCTGGCCCTCGACATCGTCCTGCCGGATGGAAACATGCTCCACGTGGGCGGGCCGGCCCCCGACCGGCCGGGCTACGACCTGACGGGTCTTTTGACCGGCTCGGAGGGAACCCTGGCCATTTTCACCCGGGCGTGGCTAAGGCTCATGCGCCAGCCGGAGGCCGTCCGGACATTTCTGGCCATCTTCGACCGGCTCGACGACGCGTCGGAGACCGTCTCGGACGTTATCGCCCACGGCATCGTCCCGGCCGCCCTGGAGATGATGGACAAGCTTACTATTGAGGCCGTCGAGCCCGCCGTCAAGGCCGGCTACCCGCCCGAGGCCGAGGCGGTCCTCCTCATCGAGGTCGAGGGCCTGCGGGAGTCGGTGGATGTCCAGTCGGAGTTGGTCCGCCAGGTCTGCCAGTTCCACCGGGCCCGGGAAATCCGGGAGGCTGAGACCCTGGAGGCCCGGGAGCGGCTCTGGGCCGGACGGAAGGGCGCCCTCGGCGCCCTCGGCCGGCTCGCCCCAAATTATTGCCTCCAGGACGGGGTGGTTCCGCGGACGAAACTCCCCTGGATTCTGCGGCGGGTGGCCGAGCACGGCCGGAAGTACGGCTTCCGGATTGCGAATGTCTTCCACGCCGGCGACGGGAACCTGCACCCGTGCATCCTGTTCGACGAGCGGGAGCCGGGGGCAACGGAGCGGGTCCTGGAATGCGCCGCGGCTATCCTTAAAGACTGCGTCGACGCTGGCGGAACGATTACCGGGGAGCACGGGGTCGGCGTCGAAAAGCAGAACTGGATGCCCTGGCTCTTCAGCGAGGCCGACCTGGACGCGATGGCCCGGCTGAAACGGTGCTTTAACCCGAAAGAGCTGCTCAATCCTGGGAAGGTCTTCCCGACCACAAAGTCGTGCGTCGAGCTGAGCGGCGACGTTGTCGAAAGGGCCGAAAAACTCGGGATCCCGCTGGTGTGATGGGGCAGGTCTCAATAAAGGACTTCGAAACCCTCCTTCCCGGTGTGGAGGTCCGGCCGGCCGGACCGGAGGTGGCTGTGGACGGCCACCAGCCGATGGCCGTCGTCTTGCCGGCCAGCCGGGAAGAAGTCTCGGCGCTCCTCAGGCTTGCCTGGGACCGGGAGCTGGCCGTCAGCCCCCGAGGTGGTGGGGTTTATGCCCACCTGGGAAATCCGCCCCGGCGGCTCGACCTTGTGGTGGTAACCACCGGCCTCAACCGGGTCGTCGAGTACGAGCCGGCCGACCTCACGGCTGTCCTGGAGGCGGGTCTTACGCTCGCCCGGGTCCAGGAGATTCTCGGCCAGAACAACCAGTTTCTGCCCCTGGACCCGCCCCGTCCGGACCTGGCAACCATTGGGGGCATCCTGGCCACGAATCAGAGTGGCCCCCTGCGCCTCGGCTACGGCACCGCCCGGGACATCGTCATCGGTACGAAGACGGTCCTGGCCGACGGCACGCTGATTAAGAGCGGGGGCAAGGTCGTAAAAAATGTCGCCGGCTATGACCTGAACAAGCTCTTCATCGGGTCCCTCGGCACCGTCGGCGTCATTGTCGAGGTGGCCTTCAAGGTCTATCCGAAACCCCAGGCCTGGGGAACGGCCGTTGGACACTTTGGAAGCCCGGAGGCGGCCTGGGATGCGGTCTGGCGGCTCCGGGCCAGCGTCTTCGAGCCGGTCTCGCTGGAGCTCCTTGGCGGGACCCTTGGGCCAGCTTTTCCGGCCGACGGGTGGCGTCTTTACGCCCGCTACGCCGGCTACGGGCCGGCGGTGGAGCGGCAGGTCCGGGAAACGTGCGGGATTTTCGAGGCGGCCGGGGGCGAGGCCGGGGGCCTATCCGACGCCGAGGAGACCTTCTGGCCGGCCCTCCGGGACCTGCCGGTTAGCTGGCAGGCCGGGTCGGGCGTCGGGGTGGTGGTCCGGGCCGGCATGCTGCCGACTCATGTCCCGGAGTTTCTGGCGGCCGCAGTGGCCGACTTCAGGGGGCGGGGGGTGGGCTGGGGATGGGTGGTCCGGGCCGGGGTTGGGCTAGCCTACGGCTACCTGGAAGGGCCGGGGAACCAGACCCTTGCCGCGGCGGTCGACGCCGCCCGTGAGCTGGCACGGCGGCTTGGCGGATACCTGGTCGTCGAGCGGGCCGGGCCGGAATTTAAGGCCGCCGTCGACGTCTGGGGACCCCTGGGCCCCGAGCTTGAGCTCATGCGAAGGCTTAAGGCCGAATTCGACCCGAAAGGTATATTGAATCCCGGCCGCTTCGTCGGCGGAATTTGAGGTTCAAGATGACCCGGAAAACTTTCGCCGGACCCGAACAGCCCCTCATGGAGGACCTGATTCGGTGCGTCCATTGCGGGCTGTGTCTTAACTACTGTCCGACCTACCGGGTGACCCGGCTCGAACCCGAGTCGCCCCGGGGCCGAATCTACCTGGCCCGGGCGGTGGCGGAGGGTCGGCTCGAACTTAACGACGACGTTATCGAGCACTGGGACTACTGCCTTGCCTGCCGGACCTGCGAGGCTGTTTGCCCGTCCGGTGTCCCGTACGGACGGATTATCGAGCGGGTGCGGGTCCAGGTCATGCGCCACCATCCGGGTCCTGTCCGCAAGCGGCTCTTTTACTGGCTGGCCTTCAAGCAGCTGTTTCCCGATCCAGGCCGGCTCCGGTTCCTGGCCCGGCTCCTGCGCCTTTACCAGCGGAGCGGCCTGGCCCGTCTGGTCGAAAGGCTTCTGCCTGGCGGCCTCCGGGAGGTCCACAGCTTGATGCCGACCCTCCCGGACCGGTTCTTCGACCCCCCGGAGGTGGTTCCGGCCCGGGGCGGGCGCCGGTTCCGGGTTGGCCTGCTTTAGGCATGAATCATGCCCATCGTCTTCGCCGGGACCAACTGGGCGACGGTCCGGGTGCTTGCCGAAAACGGCTGTGAGGTGGTTACCCCCCGGACCCAGGGTTGTTGCGGGGCCCTGAACATCCACAACGGCGAGCGCGAGGTCGCCCGCCGGATGGCGAAGCGCAATATCGAGGTTTTTGAGGCGGCCGGGGTCGACTACGTCGTGGTGAATTCGGCCGGCTGCTGTGCGGCCATGAAAGAATACGGTGAGCTTTTCAGCGAGGTTGAGCCCGGGTGGAGGGGGCGGGCTGAAGCCTTTGCGGCAAGGGTGCTCGATGTAAACGAGTTCCTGGTCAAGTTCGGGTTCCGGCCGCCAACGGCCACCCTTTCGGGCCGGGTTACCTACCAGGACCCCTGCCACCTGGTGCACGCCCAGCGGATCCGGTCGGAGCCCCGGCAGATTATCCGGTCGATACCGGGGATCGAATTCGTCGAGATGCGGGGGGCTGACCTCTGCTGCGGCAGCGCCGGGGTCTATTCCGTTGTCCAGCCCGAGCTCTCCCAGCGGATTCTTGACGAGAAGATGGCGGCGGTTCGGCGGACGGGTGCTGACCTCATTGTGACGGCCAACCCGGGTTGCCAGCTGCAGCTCCTGGCCGGCGTCCGAAAGTACGGTCTCCGGGC
>JAUQQI010000258.1 GCA_030549955.1 Chloroflexota bacterium | reverse complement strand
CGGGCAAAGGGGACCGTCTTCGGGTATGCGACCCCGATAACTAATGCCGACCTCCTCGAGCTGGACTGCGACGTCCTGATCCCGGCGGCGGTGGAGAATCAGATTACGGCGGCGAATGCCCACCGCGTCAAAGCCCGGGTCATTGCCGAGGGCGCGAACGGGCCGACAACCCCGGAGGCGGACCAGATTCTGAACGAGCGGGGAGTTTTCGTCATACCCGATATCCTCGCAAACGCCGGCGGGGTTACGGTATCGTATTTTGAATGGGTCCAGGACCTGCAGTCCTTCTTCTGGGACGAGGAGGACATTAACGCCAAACTCGAAAAGGTTATGGTTCGGGCGTTCCGGGAGGTTGCAACCCTCGCCCGGAGCGAAAGGGTGGACCTCCGGCTGGCCGCCCACATCCTTGCCATCTCCCGGGTCGCCCAGGCCATCCGACTCCGGAGTATCTACCCGTAAAACTTGAGCCGGCGGGTTGCGGTCTTCGGAAGCTCGCGCATCGACCAGGTCCACCCGCTTTACCGCGACGCCTATGAGCTCGGACGCCGGCTCGCCGAGGCCGGTTTCGAGGTCGTAACCGGCGGCTACGAGGGAGCCATGGAGGCCGTGAGCCGGGGCGCCCGCGAGGCCGGCGGAATCATTCACGGGGTAACCCTGAGCCTGTTCGATCCCCTGAAACCGAATCCGTGGCTTACCGCCGAGACCCGGGCGAAACTTCTCGGGGAGCGGCTCGACCGGTTCTACGACCTTGCGGATGCGTTCGTGGTCCTGCCAGGCGGAACCGGCACCCTCCTGGAACTTGCCTACGTCTGGAACCTTGCAGTCATTCAGGCCCTCAATCACCGGCCCATCGTCCTCTTCGCGAGCCCCTGGCGGCCCGCTATCGACTTTATGGCCCGGCACCTGACCATCCGGTCCGATGACCTCCGGTATCTTACTTTTGTTGAAACTGTCGCGGACGCCATAGCCTATTTGCGGGGGTTTTACGGTGAATCCGCAGGGTAGCATTACCGACGTCGAAGGCATTGAGGTCGGCCACTGGACGGATCCCGATGGGGTGACGGGATGCACGGTGGTCCTGTGTCGGGGTGGCGCGGTGGCCGGGGTGGACGTACGGGGTTCAGCACCGGGCACCTACGGGACCGATGTCCTGGAGCCGACGGCGACCGTGCAGCGAATTCACGCCGTCCTGCTCACCGGCGGCTCCGCGTTCGGCCTTTCCGCCGTCGACGGGGTTATGCGCTGGCTCGAGGAGCGGGGAATCGGTTTCCAGGTCGGGAATATTCGGGTGCCGATCGTCGCCGGGGCGGTCATTTTTGACCTCGGCGTCGGCCGGCCTGACCATCGGCCTGGCCCCGAGGCCGGATATGCTGCCTGTCAGGCGGCCGGACCGGGCCCGGTCGAGGAGGGGTCGGTCGGGGCCGGCACCGGGGCCACCGTCGCCAAGGGGCTCGGCCTCGAGCTCGGCTATAAAGGCGGGCTGGGAACAGCATCCCGACGCCTGCCCGACGGGGTGGTCGTCGGCGCCCTGGTCGTCGTAAACGCTGTCGGGAATATCCTTGACCCGGCTACCGGCCGGGTCGTGGCTGCCCCCCGGGACCCGGAAACCGGCGAGCCGGTCACTGACCCGGCAAGATTACTCGCCCGCCGGCTTTTTCCGGCCCAGAATACGACCATTGGGGTTGTGGCCACTAATGTCGCCCTGACAAAGGCCGAAGCGAGAAAGCTGGCCCAGATGGCCCACGACGGGCTGGCCCGGGCCATCTGGCCGGTCCATACGAGCTACGACGGCGACACGGTCTTCGGCCTCTCCACCGGACGGTTTCGTCCGGACTGGGCCGAGGTGGGTCTGCTCGGGGCCGTTGGGGCCGAGCTCGTCGCGACCGCAGTGCTCCGGGCGGTCTACCTGGCCCGGTCCCTGGGGGGCGTTCGGTCGGTGGGGGCGAACGGCGGCTAGCAGGTGCCGTAACGGCGCAGGATCAGCTCGACCTCCTTATCGTCGACGTCCAGGTCCGCGCCCTGCGCCCGGAGCTCCCTGGCTTCGGCCCAGCTGAGTTGCCGGACCTGACCGTCGATGTAGACGGTAAGGGGAAAATTTTCCTCGTACTCAAAGATCACCATCCGGTCTTGAAGGGTCATCTCCGAGATTCGCATCAGGCTCATGCCTCCTTCCGGCCAGTCGGGTAAGGAAGTCCGGCAGGTCGGTAACGAGCTTCGATTTCGCCCAGACGTAATCGCAGCCGGCCGCCCGGGCCCGTCGAAAAAGCCCCACATCCCGGTGAGGCCCGAAGCCCAGAACGGTCAGTTGCGGGCCCAGCCGGGCCTTAAGGGCAGCAATGGTCTGGGGCCAGGCCTCAGCCTCGCCGGCCAGGTCGACGATGGCCAGGACGGGGGCCCCGTCGTCCGGAATGTTGACCGGGTCGCAGACTTCCAGGCCCAGTCGGTCAGCCAGGTCGACGAGTCTCACCCGGAAGTAAAGGTCGTTGACGAGCAGAACAAGCCGAAGCACAGCGTATTTCAGAATTGATTTTACATCTCAGGGAGGGGTACTATAGGTCTGCAGCGAACGGGCCCCGACCGGCCCGCCAGGTGGTTATAATAACGTAGGTCTTATTTCGGAGGAGGCCGAGATAGGTTGGAGTCGAGCTGGTCGAATATGCGCAGGGGTAGTTTGCCGCCCAACCCCACGGCGGTTGAAGAGCGCATCAATCTGGTGAGGGGGGTCTACGCCTCGCAGGTTATTATGTCCCCTACACATGAGATCCAGGAGATTCATGTTCTGGCGTCGTCCCGCCGGAATCCGAAGCAGATTGTCCGCGATATTGAATCCCTGATGCTTGTTATCTTCGGCGTTCGACTTGATTACCGGAAGATAAGTCTGGTACAGGTCGACGAGGCCCGTTTTGAGCAGTGGTCGCCCCGGGTGCGGCTCCAGCAGGTGCGCCTGAGCACCCAAGGGGGCAACCGGCGGGCGCAGGTCACCCTTCAGCTCGGACCGCGGGATGTAACCGGCGAGGCCGTAGGCGAGCGTTCCGACACCCTCGGGGACGCTGAGCTGGCCGCGGAAGCGACGCTGCGGGCCGTCCGTGAGCTCAGCGACACGATGCCCGAAATCCAGCTCCGGGAGGTGAAGGAGGTTCAGCTCCAGGCCGGGCGCACCGTCCTGGTCAGCCTGGAACTTACTTTGCCCGAGGGCGAGCGGGAACTATTCGACGCAAGCCAGAACCGGCTCGGGCTCGCCGGCCTGGAGAGGCGACTCCTCGGGGCCGCCTGGGTCCGGGGCGACCTTCCCACCGCGGCCGCCAGGGCTGTGCTTTCCGCACTTAACCGCCGCCTGCCGGTTTTCCGCCGCGCCGAAGCTTCTGACCTCCTGAGCTAGGCCCTGATGCCGGAGTTCGTAAGCCTGGCTGAGGCCGCCGGCCTTGTCCCTGACGGCGCGACCGTCGCCCTGGCCGGCAATGTCGATATGTCGCCCCTCGCCCTGGTCCGCGAGCTGATTCGCCAGGGGCGTCGGGACCTGCGGCTGGTGCTGGTTCCGGGCGGGGGCCTTGCCGCTGATTTGCTTATTGGGGCCGGGGTGGCGGTTTCGGCCGAGTTTGGGAGCCTGCACCTCGGCGAGTACGGCATTGCCCCGGCCTTCAAGCGGCTGGTCGAGGCGGGCCGGTTCCGGCCGTTAGACAGCGGCTGACCGGCCGTGCTGGCGGGGCTCCAGGCCGGAGCCCTCGGCGTGCCGTTCATGCCGGTGCGGGGCTTTCTGGGCACCGATTACCTGCGGGTTCGGCCGGACTTCCGGGTCATTGAGAACCCCTACAACCCGGGCGAGCCGGTCGTCGTTGTCCCGGCGATCCGGCCGGATATTGCCCTTATCCACGGTTTTCGGGCCGACCGGGCGGGCAAAGTTTTAAGCGACCCGACCCAGGATGCAGGTCTTATGGCCCGGGCCAGCCGGTTTACGGTCGTCACCGTCGAAGAAGTTGATGACCGGCCCATTGACCGCGGTCCCGGCTTTATCCCGGCCATTTATATCGGGGCGGTGGCGGTTATCCCGGGTGGGGCGCGGCCGGGGGCGTGCCCGGGCTACTACGACCGGGACGAGGCCGAAATCAAGGCCTACTGTGAGCTGGCCAGGACTGAAGCGGGCTTTGCCGGATATCTGGACCGCTATGTCCTCACCAGGGCGTCGGCAGGCCCGTAGGCGGCGATGGGTTTCACCTACCGGATTGAGGAGCTTTTAATCACCGCCCTCGCCGCCGAGGTCCGGGACCGGGAGGTGACGGCCGTTGGCGCCCGCTCGCCTATCCCGGCGGCTGCCGCCCTCCTCGCCCGTCAAACCCATGCCCCAAAGGCGACCCTGATTATCCTTGGAAGCCGGCGGTATTTTCCCTTTGCTGAGGGCAGCCAGGAGTTCTTCGACCTGGCCCAGCGGGGCGGCATCGACCTCTTTTTCCTGAGCGGCGTCCAGATTGACGGTCAGGGCAACCTGAACCTCCATGTAGTCGGCGACTACGACCGGCCTCGGGTCCGGTTTCAGGGCGGGATGGGCTCGGCGATGCTTTACTTCATGGCCCGGCGGGTTGCCCTCTTCCGCACCGAGCACAGTCGACGGGTATTTGTCCCCCAGGTCGACTTCGTCACGGCCCCAGGGGTTGCCCCGCCCGGGGTGTACCGGCCGGGCGGTCCGTCGGTGCTCGTCACGCCCCTATGCGTCTTCGAGTTCGACCGGGGGCAGGGGCGGTTCCGGCTCAGGTCCCTTCACCCGGGCGTGAGCCTCGAGGAAGTCATCGCCCGGACCGGTTTTAAATTCGATATCCCTGAACCGGTTGCGGTGACCCCGGAGCCGACCCCAGACCAGCTGGAGCTTCTCCGGGGGCCGGTGCTCGCCGAGCTGGCGGAAGTCTACCCGGAGTTTGCGCGGGAGCTCGCCGCCGGCCGGGTATAATAAACCTCGATAGCCGGATTTAACCGACATGGTCGTTGAACGCACCATCGAATCTGTGGAAATCTATCGGGGTCGGGTCGTCAGCCTGCGGGTCGATACGGTCGAGCGTCCCGACGGTTTCCGGACAAAACGCGAGGTCGTCGTCCATGGGGAAGCGGTTGCTGTCGTGCCCGTTCTCCCGGATGGCCAGGTGATTCTCGTCCGGCAGTTCCGGAAACCGGCGGAAGCCGAGCTCATCGAGATTCCGGCCGGGGGCGTTGAACCAGGTGAGAGCCCGGAGACGTGTGCTCGCCGGGAGCTGGCCGAGGAGACCGGCTTCAGGTCAGGCCGCCTGGTCCAGCTCGCCCGCTTCTATCTGGCCCCAGGGTACTCGACCGAGTTCATGCATCTTTACCTGGCCCTGGACCTCACCCCCGCGGACGGCCAGCCGGAGGCCGACGAGCGGATTGAACTGCTCATGATGCCCCTGGCCGAGGCCATCGGCCTGGTGGAGCGGGATGAGATCCGAGATTGCAAGACAATCGCCGGGCTTCTCCTGGCCCGGGAATTTCTGCGCCGAGAAGGAGGGCTTGCATGAGGGTCGCTGTTGTTGGTGCCGGCGGGGTCGGGGGCTACATTGGGGGCCGCCTCGCCCTGGCCGGCAATGAGGTCGTGCTAATCGCCCGGGGGGCCCACCTGAAGGCCATTCAGGCCGAAGGGTTAAAGGTCAGGAGCATAAAGGGCGACTTCCAGGTCCGGGTCATGGCTACCGACCAGCCCGAGACGGTGGGACCGGTGGACCTGGTTATCTTCGCCGTGAAGTCTTACGATACCGAATCGGCCGCCGCCCAGATAAAGCCGGTGGTCGGGCCGAATACGGCCGTCCTCACCGTCCAGAATGGGGTCGACAACGAAGAGAAGCTCGTTCGGGTCTTCGGACCCGACCGGGTCCTCGGGGGCGTCGTTTACATCGACAGCTACATTGAGGCCCCCGGGGTCATCGCCCACACCGACGGCGGTCGGGTCGTCTTCGCCGAGCTGGACGGCCGGCCGTCCGAGCGGGCCGGACGGAGGGGGATCTGGCGCGGGCGCGCGACTACTTCGTTCGGGCCAAGAACGACGCGATGGTGGCCAAGATGGAGCGCCAGCTCGCCGAGCAGCGGCAGGCGGCCGCCGCCGCGGCGAGTCCGACCGGCA
>JAUQQI010000198.1:5754-6161 GCA_030549955.1 Chloroflexota bacterium | reverse complement strand
ACCTGGACGGCCGGCGACTGGCATCAGCAGAATCCGAAGGATTTCGTTGATATGGTCCACGAGATGTCAGGGGGCCGGCTCCGGATTGAGCTGCTGCCGGTTGGCGCCGTTGTGCCGGCGTTCGAGGTTCTTGATGCGGTCCATAAAGGGTTGCTCGATGCCGGCAACTCCTGGCCCGGCTACTGGTATGGCAAGCATCCAGCAGCGACCCTCTTCGGCAGCGCTCCTGGCGGCCCCTTTGGTATGAACTCCGAAGACTTCCTCGGGTGGATGTACCTGGGGGGTGGGCTTGAGCTTTACAATGAGCTCTTGCAGAAGGAACTCGGACTTAACGTTGTTGCTTTCCCCTCCTTTGGCGAGACGCCCGAGCCGCTGGGATGGTATCCACGGCCTATCAAAAACCTGGA
>JAUQQI010000198.1:0-5744 GCA_030549955.1 Chloroflexota bacterium | reverse complement strand
TCAAGGGACTCAAATTCCGGGCGGCCGGGATGTCTGCCGAGGTGTTCAGCGAGTTCGGCATGTCGGTGGTGACCTTGCCCGGCGGCGAGATAATCCCTGCTCTGGAGCGGAAGGTCATCGACGCGGCCGAGTTCAGCGACCCGACGTCCGATATGTCCCTTGGGTTCCAGGATGTCCTCAAGTACTACCACCTCCCGGGTATCCACCAGCCCACTGGCATCATGGAGATCCTCATCAACAAGCAGAAGTGGGATGAGCTTCCTACCGACCTTAAAGCTATCGTCAAATACGCGGCAATGGCTACGACCCTCCAGTACACGGTCAAGATGCTGGACCGCAACAGCCAGGACCTGAAGACGCTGGTCGACAAGCACGGCGTAACCGTGGTCGAATCACCCCGAGATGTGCTCCTGGAGGTGTTGCGGGCCTGGGACCGGGTCGCCGATAAGTACGCTCGCCAGAACACCTTCTTTGCTAAAGTTCTCGAGTCCCAGCGCAAGTGGGCTGAACGGATTGTCCCATACCGCCGCATTGCCCACCCGCCTTACGAACTGGCGGCGGACTACTACTGGAAGGGCCGCGACCCGTACAAGGTGGTTCGACAAACTTAACCCGATGGGCCCCTGCCGGCTGCCCGTCTGAAGGTGAGGCCGGTACGCTGGCCCGGTTATGCTATTCGTGCACCGAATGCTGAGGGGCTGGCTCTTACGCGGCCGGCCACTGTGCTATTCGTCTTCGGGAGGTCAAGTCGATGCCGGCCTTGCTTTTAAAGTTAAGTCGGGCTATTGACCGCTGGACTCGCTGGACGGGTTACGTTGTCGCCTGGCTTGTAGTACCCCTTACCCTCGGCCTGGTTTACGAAGTTTTCTCTCGATACCTGTTTAACCGGCCGACGGTTTGGGCCTATGACGTTACTTACATGCTCTACGGGACCATCTTCATGCTGGGCGCGGCATTCACCCTGTATAAGGGCGGTCACATCCGAACAGACATCCTCTATCGGTCTTTCTCCCCACGCCTTCAGGGAGCCATCGATGCGGCCCTTTACCTGCTCTTTTTCTTTCCAGGGATTGTCTTCTTCCTGCTCGCCGGGTGGGAGTATGCCTACCGATCCTGGCAGACCGGAGAGCTTGCAGCTTACAGCCCCTGGAAGCCCCCAATTTATCCATTCAAGACCGTCATTCCCCTCGCGGCGGCCCTCCTGCTCATCGAGGGAGTTTCGGAATTTATTAAGAGCCTTCATGCCGCGTTGACGGGAAACTGGCCCACTGAGCACCAGCCGGAGGAGCTGACGTGATCCCGGACGAGATTCTCGGCCTGATCCTGCTGGCAGTCCTCCTGGTGGCCATCTTTGTGGGATTCCCCATCGCCTTCACCCTGATCATACTGGCGGTTATCTTTGGTTACCTGGGCTTCGGCCCCTTGGTCTTCGACCTGATGGTCATTCAGACGATGGGTTTAATGTCGGAGGAGGTCCTGGCGGCCGTTCCCCTCTTCGTGTTCATGGGCTATATCCTGGAGCGGGCCGGGCTGGTGGACCGGCTCTTCCGGGCCTTCCAGCTCGTGATGGCCCCGGTTAAGGGCTCGCTGTATATCGTTGTCATCCTGACCGCAACCATTTTCGCCACGGCCACCGGCATCATCGGGGCCTCGGTGACCCTCCTGGGCATCCTGTCCGCTTCGACCATGCTAAAGGCCGGTTACGACCGGCGGCTGGCCGCCGGGGCCATTACCGCCGGCGGCACCCTCGGCATCTTAATTCCACCCAGCGTTATGCTGGTCCTCCTCGGTCCGGTGGCCGGTATCTCGGTTATACGCCTGTTCGCGGCCGCCTTTATCCCTGGTTTCATCCTGGCTGCCCTCTACCTGGCGTATACCCAGATACGCTGCCAGCTCAACCCGCGCCTCGGCCCGCCGTTGCCCGTGGAGCTGCGGGCAAAGTCGGCCGTTGAGGTTCTCCGGGAACTGGTCGTCGGCATTATCCCGATGGCAACATTGATCTTCGCTGCCCTTGGAAGCATCCTGGCGGGCCTGGCTACCCCCACCGAGGCGGCGGCCATGGGCGCCTTTGCGGCCCTTGTTCTGACGGCCCTTTACCGCCGCCTCACACTCCAGTTGCTTCGTGATGCGGTGGTCAAAACCCTGGAGACCACCAGCATGATTCTCTTCCTGGCGGTCTCGGCCAACTTTTACGCGGCGGTCTTCGGCCGGCTCGGAACGGGCACCTGGCTCACCGAACAGATTCTGGCCCTCCCGGTGGAGCCCGTTGTCATGCTTGTGCTGATTATGGGCCTCATATTCCTGCTGGGCTGGCCCCTCGAATGGCCGGCGATTATCCTGATTTTCCTGCCGATCATACTGCCCGTTGTCCAGGCGCTCGGCTTTAACCTGCTCTGGTTCTGTATCCTGGTTGCGGTGAACCTCCAGACTGCTTTTCTTTCCCCGCCGGTGGCAGTCGCCGCCTATTACCTGAAGGGGGTTGCCCGGGATTTTGACTTAAAGGATATCTACGCCGGTATGCTAGAATTCATGGTGTTGCAGCTCATTGGACTTGCCCTGGTGTTTCTTTTCCCGGACCTCGCCCTGTGGCTCCCGCGGGTACTCTACGGCGGTCAATAACAGGCCAGCATGCCGGCTAACTTGCTCGGCCGAATCCCTTCCAGGCGAGCGGTAACAGTTTAAGGCCGAGTTCCGGGCCTAGATCAGGACTTCGTACATCTCGCCGATGGAGAGGCCGAGGTGGATCCGCCGGATCGCCTCGGCAAAGAGGGGCGCTACGGAAAGGACCGTTATCTTCGGCAGCCGCTTCTCCGGGGGCAGGGGCAACGTATCGGTCACGACAACCTCTTCGAACGGCCCGGTAGCCAGCCGCTGAATGGCCGGGCCCGAAAATACGCCGTGAGTGGCGACGGCGTACACGGACCGGACCCCGGCTGCCAGCAGGGCCTCGGCCGCCCGGGTCATGGTTCCGGCCGTATCGATCTCGTCGTCAAAAATCACCGCATCCCGGCCGGCTACGTCCCCAATGACGGTGAGCACTTCGATGCCGGTCCCTGAAGCCGACCGGCGTTTTTCGATGATGGCCGTAGGTACGCCCAGAAACTCGGCAAAGTTCCTGGCCCGCTTGGCAATCCCGATATCGGCCGCCACCACCACCGGGTTTAAAAGGCGCCGGGTCCGGACGTAGTCGGCCAGGGTGAAAAAGGCAGTCAGCTCGTCAACCGGGATCGTAAAGAAGCCCTGTATCTGCCCGGCGTGCAGGTCCATGGTGACCACCCGATTGGCACCGGCCACCTGGAGAAAATCGGCGATCAGACGGGCCGTAATCGGGACCCGGGGCTGGTCCTTCTTGTCAGTTCGGCCGTAGGCATAGTAGGGAATGACGGCCGTTATCCGGTCGGCTGACGCCCGCCGGGCCGCATCAAGCATGATAAAAAGCTCCATAAGACTCCGGTTTACCGGCGAGGCAATCGACTGGATGATAAATACGTCGTGGGCCCGGATAGATGAATGGTACTTGACGAAGATGTTTTCATTCGAAAACTCAAAGACGTCAACCCCACCCAGTTCCACACCAAGAATCTCGCAAACCCGCCGGGCAAACTCCGGGTGGGCGTTGCCGGTGAAGATGCTCAGTCGCTGGTCCAAGTTCGGCCCCCTCTTCGGAACCCCGGCCTTCGGGGTTGTTAACGGTGCTCCCGAAGGGGATTTTAATACACTGGCGCTCACACTGCCACCGGAAAAGGGTTAAAGTCTAAAGTGGTATGCTGAAAAATACCGGATTGTGGCGCTGGGCCCTGCTGGTGCCCTGGCTGATTGTTGCCGGGGGCGCCGTGATTCTCCTTCGGCTGGGTCAGCCCACGGCCCCACCAACCCCGGCGCCGGCCAGGCCCTCCAGCCTCCCGGAGCAGGTTCTGCGCTACCGGCTCGACCCGGACCGTTTTATCCGGCTGGAAATAAGTCCGGGCACGCCGGGTCAGAACACTATCCGGGCAACCGTTCTCGACCGCAACCTTCAGCCGGTCGCCGTCGGCGGCCTCACCCTCGGGCTCTGGCGCCTCGACCGGGATGACCCGCCAGCCGAGCTCCGGGCCGTCCCAGACCAGTCCGGGTTCGAAGCCCGGTCTGACCTTGAGCCGGGCTGGTGGGCCCTCGAGGCCAGCCTGGCCGGCGGGCCAGCCGCGACCTTCTACCTTCTAATTGGACCGGCCGCCCCGGCCGACGCGGCCCCGGACCCGAAGGCCGCCGAGCTTCTGAACCGGGCCATCGAAGCCTTCGGCCGGCTCACTGCCGTCCGCTGGGAGGAGCAGCTCACGAGCGGTCTGCCTTATCCAACCCGGGCCGGCGGCTGGGTCCTGACCCGGGGAGAGGCCCAGGCCCCGGACCGGCTCCACCTCACTATTTCGACCGACGGCTCAGGCCGGGAAGCTTATCAGGTCGGGGGCCGACGGTGCGACCGGGAGCCTGACGGCCCCTGGCAGTGTGCCGATGCGCCTCCGGTAAACCCCTTTGACCGGACCCCGTTCCGGGGGGCTACCGGGGTAAGGCTGGGCCGGGAGGAGATGGCGGTGGGGGAGCCGGCCCGCATCGTCTTTTTCTACTTTCCGCCGGCCGAAGCCTGGTACGCCTGGTGGGTCGGCGAGCAGTCTGGCCTGTTGCTCCGGGAAGCGATGATTGCCCCCGGCCACATCATGGTCGCCCAGTACCTTGACCACAACGCCCCGGTGAGCATCGGCCTTCCGGCCGGGGGTTAAGACCCACCGGCTTCCCGCAGGGCGAGTTCGACCAGGGTCCGGACGCCGACCCCCGTCCCGCCCTTCGGGATATAAGGCTGGTCCTTATCGGCCCGGGCCGTCCCGGCGATATCCAGGTGGACCCAGGGCGTATCCTCGGCAAAGGTCCGGATGAAATATGCCGCCGTAATTGCCCCAGCCTCCCGGCCGCCGACGTTCTTTATGTCAGCGCAGTCGCTTTTAAGCTGCTCACGGTACTCCTCGAAGAGCGGGAGCTCCCAGATTTTCTCCCCGGCGGCGTCGGCCGCAGCCTTAACCTTGCCTAGAAGCTCCGGGCTGCTGGCAAAGGCGCCGCTGGCAACCTTGCCCAGGGCCACCACGCAGGCGCCGGTAAGGGTTGCCAGGTCAACGATGGCCCGGGCGCCGAGCTTCCGGGCATAGCAGACGCAGTCGGCCAGGACCAGCCGGCCCTCGGCATCGGTGTTGATGACCTCGATGCTCGTCCCGTTCATGGCCCGGACGATATCCCCGGGCCGGGTCGCGGTTCCCGATGGCATGTTCTCAGTGCAGCCGGCCAGGCCAATAACATTGACCTTTGGTTTTAACCGGCCGATGGCCTGCATTGCCCCCAGGACGGCGGCTGCCCCGGACATGTCGGTTTTCATCTCCTCCATGCCCTGGGCCGGCTTGATGGAGATGCCGCCCGTATCGAAGGTAATGCCCTTGCCGATGAAGGCGATGGGCGGTTCAGAGCGGTCGGTGCCCCAGTATTTCAGGACGATGAGTTTCGGCGGTTGGGCGCTGCCGGCGGCAACGGCCAGAAACGCCCCCATGCCGAGGGATTCCATCTGTTCCCGGTCAAGAACCTCGAACTCCAGGCCATACCGGGCGGCCATCTCCCGGGCCCGGTTTGCCATCTCCGTCGGCGTTAACACATTTGCCGGCTCATTAACCAGGTCCCGGGTGAAGTTAACCGCCTCGGCAATAATCCGGCCCCGCTCGACCCCCTCA
>JAUQQI010000005.1 GCA_030549955.1 Chloroflexota bacterium | reverse complement strand
AATCCAGAAGCCCTTCGTCTTCCCATCTTGCAAGGTGCCCACATAGGCCGTCTGTTTCGCCTGCGGCCTTTCCACTTCGGTCGCATCCCCCATCACAAACTCGGCTGCTTCCCAAGGCCGGGCGAGGGTCTGCTCGCTGAAGGAAACGCTGGATACGCTTGTAGGCGGCGGCCATGCTTCCCTTCATCCTGGTGGCCATTTCGGTCAGGCGCAGGGAGCGGGCTGCCAGCAGGGCTTCGCCTAATTCGGCTGCCCTGTAAGCTACCTGCGGGTCATCAAAGAGTAGTTCCCTAAAATGGCCAAGCATGATAGACTTATGCATACGGCGCCTCCTTTCTCTCTTTTCGCAAGAGTGTGTTTGCGGAGGCTCCGTATTTTATCCCTCGTCCGAACTCATGTCTGAACCTCAGGGGGTGGCGGTTCGGGCGGGCCGGCGCTATACTTTATTCTCGGAATGGCTGAGGAGCCCCGCTTTTTCATCGACCTGGACAGGTTTCAGAAGCAGAACCGGGATTTTAAGGTCTTCGTTCAGAGTCGGATTTGCCCGGAGTGTCTCGAGCGGATCGGCGAGGAGGTCGAGGAGCGGCGCCCGACCGTCGACCCCCAGAGCGGGCGGGTCGTCTTCCAGACCGTCAAGGTCCGCTACGGCGAGGACCCCTTTGAGTGCTTCCTGACCCACTGCGGCCGGCTGGACGACTTTATCCCGCCCAGCACGCCCCTGCTGGAGGCCATCTTCCGGGTCTTCCTGGCCAACGGCAACCGGCCCCTGACCCTCGATGAGATCCGGCAGGAGCTGGAGGTCTGGCCGGGGGTAGCTGAGAAGGTCCGGGCCCTCGCCCCGGAGGCCCTCGAGCGCATCATCCGGTCCGACGACTATTATGGGTTTGCCGAGGTCGCACCGGTCGAAGAGGGCGCCACGGCTGCCGGTTGAAGACCGCCTCGGCTACCGCTTCGCCAGCCCGGACCTCCTCCGCCAGGCGCTCGTCCACCGCTCGTATTTAAACGAGAATCCAGGCTTCGACCTGCCCGATAACGAGCGGCTCGAGTTCCTGGGCGACGTCGTCTTAAGCCTGCTTGTTGCCGAGACCCTCTACCGCCGTTTCCCCGACCTGCCGGAGGGCAAGCTTACCCGGCTCCGGGCCTGGCTCGTCCGGACCGAAACCCTGGCCCGCTGGGCCAAGGACCTTGACCTCGGCTCTGAGCTCCTCCTGAGTCGGGGCGAGGACCAGACTGGCGGCCGCAACCGGCCCTCGATCCTGGCCTCGGCCTTCGAGGCCGTCCTGGGGGCCGTTTACCTGGACGGGGGCCTGGAGGCCGCCCGGAAGGTTGTTCTACCCTTCGTTGAGCGGGAGCTCGAACGGCTCCACGACCCCCATCAGGTCCTGGACCCGAAGACCTGGCTCCAGGAGGTCACCCAGGCCCGCTGGAAGCTGACCCCCGTTTACGTCACCGTCCACCACGTGGGCCCCAGCCACCGGCGCCGGTTCACCGTCGAGGTCCACCTTGGCGACCGGGTCCTGGCCACCGGCGAGGGCTACTCAAAGCGGGCCGCCGAGCAGGACGCCGCCAGAAAGGCCCTGGCCAGCCTCGAGGCTGATTCCCCATAATTTCCCGGATGGGCCATGGGTCGTTTCTTCCGGCTTCGGCGTCTGCGCCTGCGGGGCTTTAAAACCTTCGCCGACCCGACGGCGGTCGAGCTGGTCGCCCCGATTGTTGCCCTGGTGGGCCCGAATGGGTCCGGCAAAAGCAACCTGGTCGAGGCCATCCGGTTCGCCCTGGGAGAAACCAATGCCCGCAAGCTGCGCCTCGGCCGCTGGGAGGAGGCGGTCTTTGCCGGGGGACCCGGCCGGGCCCCGGCGGGCCTCGCCGAGGTCGAAATCACCCTCGCCGACGACGAGGGGGACGAGGTGAGTTTCTGCCGCCGGGTCCACCGCTCCGGCGACCACGAATACCTGGTCAACGGTCGGCCGGTCCGCCAGCGGGACTACCTGGACGCCCTGGCCGACCACGGCCTCGGCCCCGACGGCCCCTGGCTCGTAGCCCAGGGGGCCGCCGACCGCTGGCTTAACCTCCGGCCGGTCGAGCGCCGCCAGCTCCTCGAAGCCTCGGTCGGCCTGGCCTTCTACCGGCAGGAGCTGGCCGAGGCCGCTGAGCACCTGGCCGCGGCCGCCGCCGACCTGACCCGGCTTAAGGACCGGCTGGCCGAGCGCCGACCCCGGTTGGAGACCCTGGCCCGCCAGGCTGAGGCCTTTCGGGCCTGGCGCAACCTTGAGTCCCGCCGGGTAGTTCTGCTCGGGGCAATCCGGCGGGCCGAATGGGTCGAACGTCGGCGGCAGGTCGAGGAGGCCGAGGCCGCCCTCGACTCGGCCCGCAATGCCGTCGGGGCCGCCCGGCGGGACCTGCTCAAACTTGAGGGTCGGGCCCGGGAACTTCAGGCCCAGGCCGAAACGGCCGAAAGTCAGGTCCGGTCCGCCCGGGAGGCCCTGGAGGCGGCCGAGGCCGAGCTTGGCCGGGCTGTCCGGCGGCAGGATGACCTGCGGGACCGGCTCGGCCGCGGACGGGACCGGCTCGCTGACCTCGACCAGGCCCTGGCTGCCGGGGCCGAAGAGCGGGCCCGGCTCGAAAGCGAGCTCGGTCGGGCTGAAGCTGAACTTCGCGCCCTGACGGCCGAGCTTCCGGCCTGGGAGCTACGGGTTCGCCGGTTCCGGGGCTGGCTGCCGCGACTCAGCGCCCGGGCCGAGGCCCTTACGGCCGCGGCTGCCCGGGCACGCCAGCAGGCCGAAGACCGGGCGGCCCGGGGGACCCGCTTGCGCCGGGCCGAAGCCGACCTCTCGGCCCGGCTTGAGGCCGCCCGCCGGGCCCTCCTCGATCTCCGGGTCGGGATCCCGGGTTCGGGCGACGTTTCTCCGGAAGCCGACCTGGAGCGGCTCGGGGCCCGGGTTGACGAGCTCCGGGCGGCCGAGGGCGAGCTCAACGAAAAGGTCGGGGCGCTCCGGGCCGCCCTTGGGGAGCTCAAACGACGCCGGCAGGACCTCGAGGCCGAATTGAACCGCCAGCGGGCCGCCCTCAAGGGCCTGGAAGGTCAGGCCCGGGAGCCCGACGACGGCCGTCTGCTCGGCCGGATCCGCTGGCCGACCGAGCTCACCGCCGGCCTCGAACTCGTGCTCGGGCCGGCGGCCGAGGCCCGGCTTGCTCCCGATATCCCGGCCGACGGCCTCATTCCCGACCGGCCCCTGGTTGTCCCCCGACCAGGACCGCCCCCCGGATTCCCGACTCCCCCGGCCCTGGCCGGCGTTCGGGGCCGGCTCATCGACCTGATCGACGCCGCCGAGGCCGACCGGCCCTGGCTTGAGCGCCTCCTGGGGGATGTCCTCGTGGTCGACTCGGCGTCGGTGGCCTGGCAGGTCTGGCGCGACGGCCTCTGGCCGGGCCGGGTCGTCTGGGTCCAGGGTGTTCTCTGGCGGCCTGACGGCCTGGTTCTGCCGGGCGGCGACGGCCGGGCGGTCCGGGAGGAAGCCCGCCGCCGGGCCCTGGCCGAAGGGGTCCGGCGGCTCGAGTCGGAGCTTGCCGGCCTCGTGGAAGCCGCGGCCCGGACCGAAGCCGACCTGGCCAGCCTCAAAGTCCGACTCGAGGAAGTCCGGGCCGAAAGGCAGGCCGCTGAGGCCAGACTCACCCGGGTCTGGGCCGAAGCTGAAGCGGTTCGGACCCGGCAGAACCGGCTTCGGGCCGAACGCCGCCGGCTCCTGGACGAGCTGACCCATCTGCGGCGGGAGCTCCGAAAGGTCCGGGCCGAACTGGCGACCCTGACCGGGGCAGACGGCTTCCCGGACGCTGCCGACCTTGGCCGGCGGGCAGCCCGGGCCCGGGACGTAGTGGGGCGGGTCAGGCGGGCCCTGGGGACAGCCGAGGCCCAGTTAAGGCGGCTTTCCGAACGGCGTCAGGTCGCTTCAGGCCGGGCCGAAGAGATTCGGGGGCGGCTCCGGGCCCTTGAAACCCGGCAAACCGGGCTTCTTGAGGCCCGCTGCCGACTTGAGGCTGAGCTCGTCGGCCTCGAAGCCGAGCTTGGGGAGGTTGTGAGCCGCATTCCGGGCCTCAGGGCCGAAGTGGAGACCCGCCGGGAGGCCCTGGGCCGGGCCCGCTCAGAAGCCGAACGACTCTGGCAGGCCCTCGACGGCCTGAACCGGGAACTCGCCGGGGCCCGCCGGCAGTTTGAGGCCCGGGCCCGGGTCGCGGCCGAGGCCGAGGCCAAGGTTCGGGAGGCCCGGGAGGGGCTGGCCGAGCTGGCCGGACGGCTCGCGGCCGAGGGCTTCGACCCGGAGGAGCTGCTCAAGACCCGGGGGTTGCCCGACGGCGACCTGGCCGAGCTCAGCCGGGAGCTGCGCCGGGTGGAGGCCGAGCTCCGCCGGCTGGGGCCGGTGAATCCCCTCGCCGAGGCCGAATTCGCCCAGGAACAGGCCGAAGCCGAAAGGCTCGAAGCCGAGATCGCCGACGCCGAGGCGGCCCGGGCTGAACTCCTCCGGAATATCCGGCGGCTTGAGGCCGAGCTTGACCGGCGGTTTCGGCGGACGATTCGGGAGCTTTCGGTCGGGTTCGACCGGATGGTTCGGGAGCTCTTCGGGGGCGGGTCGGGTCGGCTCGTCTTGACCGACAGCCCGGCGGATGAGCGGTCCGGCCTGGAGCTGGTCATCAGGCTTCCCGGCCGCCGGGTCGACGGTCCCGGTACCCTCTCCGGGGGCGAACGAACCCTGGTTACCCTGGCCCTTGTGCTGGCCTTCCTCGGCCTGGGGCCGACGCCGCTTTGTCTGCTCGACGAGGCCGATGCCGCCCTCGACGAGGCCCGCCTCGTAAAGTTTGCCGACCTGCTCGCGAAGTTCGCCGACCGGACCCGGTTTCTCGTCGTGACCCATAGCCGGCCGACCATGGAGCGGGCCGGGGCCCTCTTCGGCCTGAGCCTTACTCCCGAGGGGGTAAGCCGGGTCTTTTCCCTCCGGCTTGAAGACGTGCCGCCTAGCTGATGAGGGGAAGCTGACGGACACCCTGGCCGGACCTGGCAAACCGCCCCTTGTAGTCCCGGGCCAGGGCAAGCAGTTCGCCGGCGCTCCGCCGGTTTGCGACCGTATCACCCCCGAGCATGGCCGCAAGTTCGACAACCCGCTCGGCCCCGGTAAGTCGCCGGACCCGGACGACGGCCCGGTCGCTGGCCAGCTCCTTGGTGACGGCCAGGTGGTCATCGGCGTAGGCGGCGACCTGGGGCAGGTGGGTTATGCAGAGGACCTGATGGTGGCGGCCGAGCCGCCAGAGGGTCTCCCCGACAACCTGTCCGCTCCGGCCGCCGACCCCGACGTCAACCTCGTCGAAGACCAGGGTAGGCACCGGGTCGGCCTCGGCCAGGACAACCTTGAGGGCGAGCATAAAGCGGGCGGTCTCGCCGCCGCTGGCGACCTTTGCCAGCGGTCGAAGGGGCTCGCCGGGGTTGGTTGCGACGAGAAACCCAACCCGGTCGATGCCGGTCGGGTCGAAGGCGACGGTTTCCCCGTCGACCGGCAGGCCCTCGCCTTCGGGGGCCGGCTCAGTGGCAAACGCCACCTGAAAGCGGGTGTGGCCGAGCTTTAAGTTTTCAAGCTCGGCCGCAACCGCCTCCTCGAGCCGGCGGGCGGCGTCCCGGCGCCGGTTCGAAAGTTCGCCGGCCCGGCGGGCCAGCTCCGCCCGGAGGGCTTCGAGTTCGGCCTCAAGCTCACCGAGTCGCTCTTGGCCGGTCAGGGTCTGCTCGAGTTCGGCTTCGGCCTGCTCGGCGTAGGCCAGGATGTCGGCGACCGTCGGCCCGTACTTGCGCTTGAGCCGGTCGATGAGCCGGAGCCGGTCCTCGACCTCGGCCAGCCGGGCCGGGTCGGCCTCGACGCCTTCGGCGTAGTTCCGCAGGGCCCGGGCCAGGTCGGTCAGCCGCTCGGTGGCATCCGTAAGCTCCGCAAGGAGGGGTTCTAGCCCCCGGTCGAATTCGGTCAGGGCCTTAAGCTCGAGGGCGGCCTCAGCGAGCAGGTCGAGGGCGACCGGCCGGCCCGGCCGCCCCTGGCGGATGGCAGCATAAGCCGCCTCGGCCCGCCGGCGGATCTCCCCGGCATTGCTCAGCCGTCGGGGCGCGGCCAGGAGCCGCTCTGCCCCCCCCG
>JAUQQI010000261.1 GCA_030549955.1 Chloroflexota bacterium | reverse complement strand
TCAGCCGGCTTGAGGAGGCCGTCGCCCGGCTGACCGAAGCCCAGGCCCGGACTGAAGAACGGGTCGGCCGGCTTGAGGAGCGCGTCAGCCGGCTTGAGGAGGCCGTCGCCCGGCTGACCGAAGCCCAGGCCAGGACCGAAGCAGCCCTTCAGGCGCTTATCATTCGGGTCGACCGCCTCGAAATTCGGGTGGGCAGACTCGAAGGTCGGGACCTCGAACGTTACTACCGGGAGCGGGCCCCCGCCATCTTCGGCCAGGCCGGCTTCAGCCGGGTGAGGGTCATTCCCATCGAGGAGCTGGCCGGCCGGCTGGATGACCTTGAAGAGCAGGGGCTTATCGGCCCTGAAGAGCGGCTGCGCCTGCTGCGAACCGACCTGGTCGTTCGGGCCCGAAGACAGGGGCAGGAGGTCTGGCTGGCCGTGGAGGTCTCAACCACGGTCGACAACCAGGATGTCGAGCGGGCGGTAAAGTCCGCCGAGCTTCTGGCCCGCCTCTTCGGGGTCGAGGTCCGGCCGGCGGTTGCTGGCCACAGGCTTCTGCCGGAAGCAGAAGAACTCGGCCGGCAGTACCAGGTCATCGTTATAACCGACGGCGCCGCGGCATAAGGTCAGCCACGCCCGGGACTCCTTCTTACTGCCAGCGTCCAGGCCGTGCCGGCCCCCAAATTCGAAGCGTACTGACTATTAGACGATTGTCTGAAAGCTGACAACTGCTAGAATAAATTCCGATGGGTATGCGTAAGCCCCGCAACATTTACCTGATCGGATTCTCGGGTACGGGCAAGTCCACTGTCGGCCCGGTTGTTGCCCGGCGGCTTGGCTTTGAATTCGTCGACCTAGACGCCCAAATCGAACGGACCGCCGGCCGGCCGGTGCCTGAAATCTTTCAAACCGAGGGGGAAGACGCCTTTCGGCGCTACGAAACCGAGGCCCTGCGCCGGCTTGCGGCCAGGGACCGCCTCGTAGTTGCCACCGGCGGAGGAGTCGTTCTCCGGCCCGAAAACCGCCGGCTCATGGCCGAATCGGGCCTCGTCATCTGCCTCGAAGCCCAGCCGGAAACCATCGCCCGCCGCCTCGAGACCCTCGCCACGACCCGACCCTTGCTGGCCGGACCCGACCCAGCCGCCCGTATCGCTGGGCTCAAAGAGTACCGGCAGCCCTTTTACGCGACCGCCGACTGGGTCATTCAGACCGACCTCTTATCCCCGGAAGAGGTTGCGGCCGAGCTTATCCGGGCCTGGGAACTGCTCAGACCCCGCCTTGATAGCGCCGAAGGTGGCCTTTTTGGGGGCTGGCCGGGGGAGGGCCGGGAAGGGCTTGCGCCCTACTGCCCGGATACGGAAGCGAGCTGCGTCGTCCGCTCTTCGACCGGGAACTACCCGGTCTACGTCGGCTGGGGCAATCTCGCCGAGCTTGGCTGGCGAATCCGGAGCCTGGGCCTTGGCGGTCGCGCCTGGGTTATCGCTGACCGGACGGTCTGGGACGCCTGGGGCCAACGGCTTCAGACCAGCCTCGCCGCCGCCCGGGTCGAGGGCCGCCCCCTTCCGGTCGAGCCGGGCGAGGAGCATAAATCCCTGGCCGAGGCCGAGCGGCTCTACGGCGAGCTGAGCCGGGGCCGGGCCGAGCGCCAGGACATCATTATCGCCTTCGGGGGCGGGGTAGTTGGCGACCTGGGCGGATTCGTGGCCGCGACCTACCTCCGGGGGCTGCCCCTGATCCAGGTGCCCACCTCCCTCCTGGCCATGGTCGATGCCGCCGTCGGCGGAAAGGTCGCTGTGAACCTGCCGGTGGCGAAAAACCTGGTCGGGGCCTTTTACCCGCCCCGGCTCGTCCTCGCCGATACCGAGCTGCTCACAACCCTGCCGACCGGCGAGCTTACCGCCGGCTGGGCTGAAGTTATCAAGCACGCTGTGATCCTGGACCCCGACCTTTTCGAGCAGTTCCGCCGGGTCGGCGGCCGGGCCGCGACCCGGCTCGACCCGGAAACAACCCCAAAACTGGTTGGCCGTAGCGTCGCCATTAAGGCCAGGGTTGTAAGTGAGGACGAGCACGAGCGGACCGGTCTGCGCATGGTCCTCAATTTCGGCCACACCGTCGGCCACGCCCTCGAAGCCGTCCTGGGCTTCGGCCGGATCCGCCACGGCGAGGCCGTTGCCATCGGCATGGTGGCCGCCACCCGATTGAGCGTGGCCATGGGCCTCCTCGATACGGAGGCCGCAAACCAGGTCGAAGGCCTCCTGGCCGATTTCGGTCTGCCGGTCCGGCTGCCTCCCGGCGTCGACCCGGCCGCCATCATCGACCGCATTTACTACGACAAGAAGGTTGCCGGCGGGCGGCCCCGCTGGGTGCTGCTGCAGCGCATCGGCGAGACCGTTATCCGGTCTGACGTGCCCGACAGCCTGGTCTTCGACGTTTTAAATACCCTGCGGACCAATGAAAAGGACTGATTCCGAAAAACCCACTGTTTTTGGAACGACGATCGTGGCCGTCCGCCGCTACGGGCAGGTGGCCATGGCCGGCGACGGCCAGGTCACCGTCGGCGACATGGTTGTCAAGCACACGGCCCGCAAGCTCCGGACCCTTTACAACGGCCAGGTTATCGCCGGCTTTGCCGGCGCGGTAGCCGACGCCCTCACCCTCTTTGATAAATTCGAGGCCCAGCTCGAAAAGCATAAGGGTAACCTGCGCCGGGCCGCCGTCGAACTCACCCGGGAGTGGCGGACCGACCGGGTTCTGCGCCGGCTCGATGCCTGGCTTATCGTCGCCGACCGGGAAAACCTGCTGGTGCTCTCCGGAGAAGGCGATGTCATCGAGCCCGACCATGACGTTATCGCCATCGGGTCGGGGGCCGGTTACGCCCAGGCCGCGGCCCAGGCGCTTATTCAGCATACCGACCTGGATGCCGCCGAGATCGCCCGAATTGCCCTCGAGATTGCGGCCGACCTCTGCATCTACACGAACCGGGAGGTCGTGCTCCTGACCGTCGGGGATAAGGTCGGCGTCCCTGAGCCCCTACAACCCCAGCCGGGGTCCGATGACCTCCTCGAAGGCGGCGACCCCGGCCTCGGGTAAGTCGTAGGCGTCGGCTACCCCATGGGCCGGGAATAAAAACACCCGGCGTACCCCGAGCTCTTCCCGGGCCCGGATGAGCCGCTCGGCGCAGTATTCCGCCGGCCCGAAAAGCCCCAGCGCATCGCAGACCCGGTCGGCCTCGGCATCCGAAAGCCTTTCGGGGTCAAAGTCGTCGGGCAGGTCGACCCCGGCCAGCCGGAGCCAGTGGAGGTTCGACCGGCTCGGATAAGCCAGCCACGGCTGACCCGGCCGGAACCAGGCCCGGGGCCACCGGCGCACTTCTTCCCGGCTTCCAAGGGCGAAGGGTACAATCAGCACCTCGAGCAGTTCGGCCGGGTCCCGGCCGACCCGCCGGGCACCGGCGGCCAGGTGGGCCCGGGCGGCCGCTACCGAAGCCGGATGCAGGCCTACCAGCATCATCACCCCATCGGCCACTTCCCCGGCCAGCTCGATGAGTTTCGGTCCTGATGCCAGCAGAAGAACCGGCACCCGAACCCGGGCTGGGTAACGTAGCCGGGTCGGAATTTTGCAAGAAGCGGCGGTCTCCCCAACCAGCACGGCCTGCCCCCGCCTGGCGGCTGCGCTGTGGGTGTTCCGCCGGGCCCGACCAAGCCCGGCGGCCTCCACCGAAAGAAACCCCGGGCCAAGGGTAAGCATGGCTCGACCGGGGGCAAGCTCGGCGAGGGAGTTTGCGAGGGCCGCCAGGACCAGCGGATGGCGGGTGAGGGGATTCGAGGTTGCCGGGTAAAGGCTTAATCGCTCGGTCCGGGTTGCCGCCAGACCCAGGACGATGTAGGCGTCCCGGCCACTGTGGTGATGGTCGTGGATGCCGACGCCATTCAGGCCGGCCGCCTCGACTCGCCGGATAAACTCCACCAGTTCCGGGATCGGCCGACCGACCGGCACCCGAATATCAACCTGAATTGCGGCCAATCAGAGCCCCCGGTAGCCGTACATGGCCAGCAGGTCGTCCAGGATCTCGTCGACCGGGTCAGTCCAGTGGCGGCCGTCCTGGCCGGGCCGGCGCTGGCCGTAAATCGCACGGAACCGCCCGGCTTTGAGCTCCCGGATCAAATCCGCTTCGTCCCGGATCGGCCGCTCGAAATAAGTGGCGCAGCAGCCGAGGCCGTGGTGGGAATGGGCGTCACTCCCGCCGGTTCCCCGCCGCCCCCGGGCCCGGGCAATCTTAAGGGCCAGGGCATTCTCCTCGTCAGCGGTCGCCCCGTTCAGGGCCTCGACCTCGTCCACCAGGTCGAAGATGGGCAGGTTGAGCGCCTCCTCAAGGGTTACCGGCCGGGTCCGATTGAGGCCTGGTCGGAGGGTAACCAGGTGGCGGAACGGGTGGGGCGCAATGAGTACCCCGCCGACCTCATCGATGACCCGGCGCAGGTGCTCGGCCCGGTGGATTCCGCCCACGTACTGGTCAAGGCCGATGGCAAGGACATGGCCCAGGTCGGTTGTAACCTCCATGCCCCGCAGGACCAGAAACCCGTACTCTTCCCGCAGGGCCCGAATCTCCCACCGGCTCCAGGTCTTGTCATGCTCGGTGATGACAACCCCATCCAGGCCGACCCGCCGGCCCTCCAGGATCATTTCGACCGGGTCCAGGCTACTGTCGCGGCTACCCCGGCTGGTGTGAACGTGCAGGTCGATGACCGGCATCCGTCATCAGGCCTGCCCGACGGCTTCCGCCCGCCGCCAGCGGAGGATCGGCTGCCGGGCGGCCCTGGCCTCGTCAAGTCGCCGGACCGGGGTGTGGTGTGGGGCGGACCGGACGACCTCCGGGTTAGTCTCGGCCTCCCGGGCAATCGCCAGCATCGCCTCGGCGAAGGCATCCAGGGTCTCCCGGCTCTCGGTCTCCGTCGGCTCAATCATCAGGGCCTCTTTGACGATGAGGGGAAAGTAGATGGTCGGCGGGTGGAAGCCATAGTCGATGAGCCGCTTGGCGATATCCAGGGTTCTGACGCCCAGCCGCTCCTGCCGGACCCCGCTCAGCACAAACTCGTGCATGCATCGGCGGTCATACGGCAGGTGATAGGCGCCCTTAAGCCGGGCGAGCAGATAGTTCGCGTTGAGAACGGCATTATCGCCAACTTCCCGAAGCCCCCCGGCACCCAGAGACCGGATGTAAGCGTACGCCCGGACAAGCACGTTGAAACTCCCGTAGAAGCTCCGGACCCGCCCGATACTCTTCTCCGGCCGGGCGAGCCGGTAAACCGGCCCGTTTTCCGTCTCTTCCCGGACGACCACCGGGGTGGGCAGGTACGGGGCCAGGTGGGCCTTGACTGTGACCGGGCCGGAACCGGGGCCGCCGGCCCCGTGGGGGGTGCTGAAGGTCTTATGCAGGTTTATGTGCAGTACGTCAAAGCCCAGGTCGCCGTGCTTGACCCGGCCCAGGACCGCGTTGAGGTTCGCTCCGTCGCCGTAGACGAGCCCCCCGGCCCGGTGGACGGTCTCGGTGATCTCCAGGACGTGGGGGTCAAAGAGACCCAGGGTCGTTGGCAGGGTGAACATCAGGGCCGCCGTCCGGCCCGAGACCGCCCGCTTAAGGGCATCCAGGTCCAGGTCGCCGTTTTTGTCCGACGGAATCGGCACCACCTTAAAACCGGCCATCGCGGCGGTGGCCGGATTCGTCCCGTGGGCCGAATCCGGGACCAGCACTTCATTGCGGCCGTATTCGCCCCGGTCCCGCAGGTAGGCCCGAATCATTAAGATCCCGGTCAGCTCCCCGTGGGCCCCGGCCGCCGGCTGGAGGGTGGTTGCATCCATCCCGGTTATTTCGGCCAAATAATTCTGGAGCGCCCACATCAGCGCGAGGGCGCCCTGAACGGTCTCCTCCGGCTGGAGGGGATGGATCTGGGCGAAGCCGGGGAACCGGGCGGCCTCCTCGTTAACCTTCGGGTTGTATTTCATGGTGCAGGAGCCCAGGGGATAAAAGGTCGTGTCAATGCCGACGTTTTTCTGGCTGAGCCGGACGTAGTGGCGGACCAGGTCGATTTCGGCCACCTCCGGCAGGGGCAGTTCGGACCGGACGTACTCTTCCGGTAGGGGCTCGGCCTCAGGCACATCCAGGGGCGGAAGGCTCACCGCCCGGCGGCCCTCGGCCGCGACCAGACCG
>JAUQQI010000032.1 GCA_030549955.1 Chloroflexota bacterium | reverse complement strand
AAGGACCATGACAAAGGCCCGGGAACTCCCAGATTCAGCAATAAACCTGTCAACCGCCAGGGGTTGGTCGAGTCCCCCAACACAGTAGTCGGCCGTCGGGCTGTTTTCGCACCAGTCCGGCGGGGGCGTTGCCCAGGGGCAAAAGACCCGCAGGCCCGGCCCCTTTAGGGGGACAAACTGCCGGTTATACCAAAGGGCCGGAAGGAAGCTCTGCTCGTTCGGGTGTAGCACCGGCTCCGTCGGTCCCCGATGGGCGGCCAGCCAGCGGACTGCTTCCCGCACCTCCGGGTTTGCAAAGGTCGAGTCCAGGTAATACGACCCGAGGGGCGGGACCATCACCAGGATAAGGCTGATACCCAAGGCTAACCTGGCAACCCGCCGTAGGTGCCCAACCGCGGCGGCCAGCAGAACCGAAAAGGGCCCGGCTGTAAAGACCATAAAGCGCGGGTCCCAAATGGGCCGGCCGACCAGCGATACCCCAAAGGCCAGGGCCGGCGGAACGGCGAGGAGGCCAGCCAGGGCAAGCATAGGCCATTGCCGGCGGCAGGCCGCCCGGCCCACGGTTAGGGCCAGCAAGCCCGTCGTCAGATACCTTACGACCCGAAGGGCCGTATCGGGCAGAAGCCCGTATTCGGCCCGGGTCCGGTACCAGAGCCAGTCGTAAAGGGTCTTCCAGGAGTTTAAGCTCACGGGCTCAACCCAGACGTCAATGCCAGCCTGAACCCGGCCAAACTGTTCCCAGAGCACCCCTAACCACGGGATACAGGCCACCAGCAGCAGGCTGTGGGCCACCAGCCACCCCACCAGCCCCCTTCGGGTGCGCCCACCGGTCACCGCCAGAAAAAGGCCGGCGACGGCCAGGCCGGCCAGGGCAAAAAGGCCGAACTGGTGGGTGTAAACCGCGACGACTCCGGCCAGAATGTACACGGCCCACCAGCCGGGCCAGCCCGTTCGGCTGGCCCGAAAGAGGGCGGACACCCCGACCCCAAAGGCGAGGGCCACCAGGATATAACCCCGCAGGTACTGGGAATAGTAGACCAGGTAGCTGCTCAGGGCCGCCAGCGCCCCGGCCAGCCGGGCCGTCGTCCGTCCGCCCAGCTCATAGCCGAGCCAGTAGACGGTCAGGACTATCCCAACCCCGAAAAGGGCGGGGAGGGCCCTGAGAAAGTAGTCGGACTGGCCGAGCCGGAGCCAGAAATGGAGCAGGATAAAGAAAAGGGGCGCTTGCTGGTCGACGACGCCCTTGGCCACCACCGTCGCCGGGTCAGGGTTGGCGGCGAGGGCGATGCTGTGGGCCTCGTCGAACCAGAAGCCCCAGTGGTCCAGCCAGAAGAACCGCACCAGAGCCGCGGACCCGGCCACCAGGGCGAGGTCAACCCCGACGCCCTTCAGTCCCGGCCCCTGGTCTCCGGCAGTCTCCGGCTTCGGTAGGGTCCTGAAGATTCCGGCCGGAAAGTAACCTTTAAGCCCCGATTTCAGGCCTGGGCCGGAACGGGCAGGTCGACCTGATATTTGCCGAGGACCTCCTCAATGGCCCGGGCCGTTTTTTCGTCCGGCTCGACCAGGGGCAGTCGCGGCGCCCCAACCCGGAATCCGACCCGGTTCAGCATCCACTTAACCGGGATCGGGTTCGAGACCACGAACAGGGCGTTCACCAGCGGCATGAGCCGGTGGTGAATAGCTGCCGCCCGGGAAGTATCTCCGCCCAGGAAGGCGTCGACCATCTCCCGGATCTGCCGGGCGACCAGATGTCCGGCGACGCTGATAACGCCGTAGCCGCCCAGGGCCAGAATGGGGAGGGTATCCGAGTCGTTGCCGCTGTAGACCAGCCAGCCCGGCCGGGCGCCGGCAATAATCTTGCCGACCTGCTCCAGGTTTCCGGAAGCCTCTTTGATGCCGACAATGTTGTCAATCTGACTCAGCCGGATAGCCGTCTCGGGGGCGAGGTTCGTGACCGTCCGGCTCGGAACGTTGTAGAGGATGCAGGGCAGGGAGGTCGATTCAGCGATGGCCTTGAAGTGCCGGTAGAGCCCCTCCTGAGGTGGCTTATTGTAATACGGGACGGTCAGCATCACCCCGTCAACCCCGACCCGCTCGGCCTCCTTTGTCAGGTGAATGCTCTCGGCCGTGTTGTAGTTCCCGGTGCCAGCAATCACCTGGCCCCGGCCGGCTAAGGCCGACTTTACCTCGGCAAACAGCCGGAGCTTTTCCTCGGTCGAGAGGACCGGCGCCTCTCCGGTCGAACCGGCCACCACGACCCCGTCGTTGCCGGATTCGACCAGGGCCCGGGCGAGCCGCTTGGCCTGCTCGTAATCGACCTCGCCCCGCTCGTTAAAAGGGGTAACCATCGCCGTTAAAAGCCGACCGAACTGTGCCGTCATCGCAACACCTCCTTGCTGTTTTTATAACAGACCGCGCCGGATAACCTCCTCGGCGATCTGAACGGCGTTGAGCGCCGCCCCCTTCCGGACATTGTCCGCAACGACCCACATCGCCAGCCCCGGCTGAAACGCCTTGTCCTCCCGGATTCGGCCCACAAAAACTTCGTCCCGGCCGGCCGCATCCCACGGCATTGGGTAGACGTTCCGGGCCGGGTCGTCAACGACGACCACCCCGGGAGCCCGTTCCAGGACCCGGCGGGCCTCGGCCGGGGACATCGGCTCGCTCAGCTCGACGTGGACCGCCTCGGAATGACCAATAAACACGGGCACCCGCACGCACGTCGCCGAGACCGGCAGGTCCGGCTCATGCATGATCTTCCGGGTCTCCTGAAGCATCTTCAGCTCCTCTTTCGTGTAGCCGTCCTCGTAAAACCGGTCGATATGGGGGAACAGGTTAAAGGCGATCCGGTGGGGATAAACGGACGGCTCCACCCCCTCGCCCCGCAGGAGGGCCCCGGCCTGGGCCCACAGCTCATCCATCGCGGCGCTCCCGCTCCCGGAAACCGACTGGTAGGTGGCCACGATTACCCGCTTGATCGGGTTTACCCGGTGGATCGGGTTGATGGCCACCACCATCTGGATGGTCGAGCAGTTCGGGTTGGCAATAATGCCCCGGTGCCAGGTAACGTCCTCGGGGTTGACCTCGGGCACCACCAGGGGCACCTCCGGGTCCATCCGCCAGGCCGCGCTGTTGTCGATGACAACGGCCCCGGCCCGGGCCGCGACCGGCGCCCACTCCCGGCTGACGTCGGCCCCGGCACTGAAAAGGGCAAGCTGAACCCCCTTAAACCCTTCTTCGGACGTCTCCAGGACAGGCAGTTCCTCGCCCCTGAACTTCAGCCGCTTGCCGGCCGACCGGTCGGACGCAAAGAGCCTCAGGTCGGCGACCGGGAAGTCCCGCTGTTCGAGGACCTTAATAAACTCCTGACCTACAAGTCCGGTTGCCCCAACAATCGCAACACGATATCCGCCCACTTGAACTCACCTCAGAGACCCAGAATCGGCTCCAGGCCAAAATAAAACTGGCGGGTCTCGAGAACCCGCCTGACCGCCAGCAAGACACCCGGAATAAATGACTCCCGGCTGGTCGAATCGTGCCGAATGGTCAGGGTCTGACCCCGACCGCCGAAGATGACCTCCTGGTGCGCTACCAGGCCTGGCAGCCGGACGGCGTGAATCGAAATCCCGGCCAACTCGGCGCCCCGGCTCCCCGGCAGGGGTTCCCTGGTCGGAACGTTTCGACGGAACCCTTCAGGCCGGGCCTCAGCCAGGAGGCGGGCGGTGGCAATGGCCGTGCCCGACGGGGCGTCGGCCTTACCGTCGTGGTGAAGTTCAATGATTTCAACCGTTTCGAAAAACCGGGCGGCCTGCCGGGCCAGGTGCATCATAAGGACGGCCCCGACGGCAAAATTGGGGACGACCGCCCCGCCGATGCCGGCGGCCCTGGCCTCCTCGGCCAGGACCGAAACCTGGTCCGAACTCAGACCGCTCGCCCCCACAACCGGCGCGACCCGGTGTTGAATCGCGGCCCTGGCATTTTCGAAGGCGGCCTCCGCGACGGTGAAATCGACGAGGGCATCGGCCCGGACCGCGCCGAGAAGTTCCCGGACGGTTGGGGCCACCGGAACCTCCTCCCAGCCCGGCAACCGCCCGCCAGCGGCCCGGCGCGAAACGAGTCCGGCCAGTTTAAAACCCGGCTCAGCCGCAACAGCCCGGGCGACCTCGCTACCCATTCGGCCGGTCGCCCCGGCAACAACGACCCTGATCGGGCTCATTCTCACCCCGAAAAACTAACGGTCTGCGAGAGAAGATAGCGGAAAGCCGGCGGGGTTGTCAAAACCTGCTGGCTACCAGTACTGCATCGCATCGGCCATGATCCGCCGGAGCTCATCGGGTCCGACATCCCGGGGCGAGTTGACTAGGAGTCGCTGCTGCTTGAGGGCCCCATCCACCAGGGCCGGGATATCAGCCTCCCCGTAGCCGAGGGCCGAAAGCCCGTTCGGAATCCCGATGTCCCGCATGAGGGCAATAAGCGTCCGGGGCAGGACCTCGGCCCCATCGGCAAGACTTACACCGGCCGTATTCGCACCGAGCAGGGTAGCCGCCTTCAGGTGTCGCTCCGGGGCGGCCGGGTAAGTGAACCGAAACGCCGCCGGCGCGGTTATAACGACCGCAATCCCGTGGGGAACCAGCGGCTCTTCGCTGTGATAGTCCGGCGGCCAGTAGCCCCGGACCATGCCGGCGACGGGATAGGCAATAGCATGTGGGATGTGGACGCCGGCATTCCCGAATCCAATGCCGGCAATGGTTGCCGCAAGGGCCATGTATGTCCGGGCCTCCAGGTCAAGGCCATTCATGACGGCCCGACGCAGGTAGCGGCCCACGTATTCGATGGCCTTCTCGCACCAGATATCACTTAAAGGATTCGCCCCGATGTAGGCCGGCCGCTCGGCCGGGTTATGTTTGGGCCGGGCATTGTAGGGGCGGGTGGTGTACGATTCGACGGCGTGGGTCAGGACATCCAGGCCGGTGGCGGCCGTCACCATCGGCGGGCAGGTCAGGCTGTTGAGGGGGTCGACGATCCCGAGGGATGGCCTCAGGTACCGATGGGAGATGCCAGTCTTGACCTTGAGCGCCAGAATGTCAAGGACCGCCACAGCGGTGGTCTCGCTGCCGGTGCCAGCCGTCGTCGGGACCGCGATGTGGGGCTTGAGGGGACCCGGCACCGGCAGCCCCTTGCCGATAGGCTTATTCACGTAGTCTAAAAGGGGAGCCGGATAGGTGGTGAGCAGGTTAATGACTTTGGCCGTGTCAATCGAACTACCGCCCCCGACGGAAATAAAGCCGTCGAAGCTCCGGCCCCGGGCGTAACTTACGGCCTGCTCGAGCGAAACATCGGTCGGCTCGACGTGGACGTCGTCGTAAATCTCAACGTCGACCCCGCTCTCGGCGGCCACGGCCCGGACCCGGTCGGGCAGGCCAGTCTTCATCAGGTTTTTGTCTGTCACCAGCAGGGCCCGGGTCACCCCGAGCCGCCGGAGGTCAAAACCGATTTCGGCAGTGGCATTCACCCCGAACTTAATGGGGGCAGTCTCCATTACCAGAACAGTTTCGAGCTCGACCACGTGACTGACCTCCCGGAGGGCAACCTGCGCCGTTAGAGGTTACCCCACGGCCTGCCCTGGGAGCCAGCCGCGGCGAACTCGACCGAGGGGATTATCCCTGACGGCCGGGCGTTCTACCCTCGCCGCCATGGGAGAGGACGAAACCGCCCCCGGCTCACCCGGTGGGAGAAAAAAGACCCAGAGTCAGTGAGCCCTGGAACTGCCGGGCAACCCGGCGGGAGTCAGGAGAGGGCTTCGTCGGCGGCGCCCGGGAGAAGCTCCCTGGCCTTCGCCGCGTTCTCCCGGATCAGCTGTTCCAGCTCCCGGGCGATTTCCGGATGCTGACGGAGAAACTCCTTGGCGTTCTCGCGGCCCTGGCCGATCCGTTCGTCCCGGAAACTGAAGAATGACCCGCTCTTTTTAATAAAGCCCATGGCGACCCCGAGGTCAAGCAGGTCGCCCTCCCGACTGATACCACCGTGGAACATTATGTCAAATTCAGCCGTTCGGAAGGGCGGGGCGACCTTATTCTTAGCCACCTTGACCCGGACCCGGTTGCCGACGATCTCCGTGCCCTGCTTGATAGACTCGACCCGCCGGATCTCCAGCCGGACCGAGCTGTAGAACTTGAGGGCCCGGCCACCCGGTGTCGTCTCGG
>JAUQQI010000196.1 GCA_030549955.1 Chloroflexota bacterium | reverse complement strand
GCCTCCGGCGACTGCCAGACTTACGCACCCTCGCAACTAGCAATCAATCCATAAGCTGAGTGTCTGATACCGGCCAGGTCTGCGTAAGTCCCGTTCGGGTGGGGTGGACGCCCGGGACCGGGACGGGCTATAATGGGAAAAAATGAAAACGGCAGCCGAAGTTCTCAACGAGCTGGCCCAAGGCATTCGTTCCTGCACCCTCTGCCCTCTGCATCTTCACCGAAAGCTGGCTGTTCCGGGCGAGGGCCCGGCCGACGCTAAGGTTATGCTAATCGGTGAGGCCCCTGGCTACCACGAAGACCAGCAGGGCCGTCCCTTTGTCGGGCCGGCTGGCCGCTTTCTAACCGAACTGCTGGCCCGGGCCGGTTTCCGCCGGGAGGATGTGTTCATCACCAACGTTGTCAAATGCCGGCCGCCGAACAACCGGGACCCAGCCCCCGGTGAGATCCGGACCTGTACGTCGGCCTGGCTCGAAAGGCAGATCGAAGCGATAAACCCGGAGGTTATCATTACTCTGGGGCGGTATTCGATGGCCCTGTTTTTGCCGAACCAGTCGATAACAAAAGTCCACGGCCAGCCCCACCAGGTTAACGGGCGGGTTATCGTTCCGATGTTCCACCCGGCCGCCGCCCTGCACCAGGAACGCTTCAAGGAGCCGCTTCTAAAAGACTTCGAAAAACTGCCCCAGATTTTGGCCGAGCTCCGGCGGCAGCCCCCCGCTGCGGACACCCGGCCCCAGCAGTTAAGCCTCTTTTGATGGCGGGTTCGGATAAGCTAAAGGTTATTCCCATCGGCGGCCTCGGCGAAATCGGCCGAAATATGACGGTTATCGAATGGGGCCGAGATATTATCGTCGTTGATGCCGGAGTTATGTTTCCCGAGGAAGAGATGCTCGGGGTCGACCTGGTTATCCCGAACATCTCCTACCTGGTCCAGAATAAAGACCGGATTCGGGGCATCATTATAACTCACGGCCACGAGGACCACACCGGGGCCCTCCCGTACATCCTGCCCCAACTCGGGCCGGTTCACGTCTATGCAACTTCCCTTACCCTCGGCCTGATTTCGGCCAAACTGCGGGAGCACCACCAGCTCGACCTTTGTACCCTCCACACCCTCACGGTTCGGGAGCCGGTTCAGGTTGGTGTGTTCCGGGTCGAGCCGTTCCGGGTAAACCACAGCATTCCCGACTCGGTTGGGCTGGCAATTTCAACCCCGGTCGGGACCATCGTCCACACCGGCGACTTCAAGTTCGACCACACGCCGGTGGACGGCAAGCCGACCGACTTCGCCAAACTCGCCGAGCTCGGTGGCGAAGGTGTCCTCTGCCTGCTTTCGGATTCGACCTACGCCGACCTGCCGGGCTATACCCCGTCGGAGGCTGTCGTCTCCCGGGCCCTTTTGCAGGTTATGGCCCAGGCCCCGGCCCGGGTTATCGTCGCAACGTTCGCCTCCCACATCTCGCGAATCCAACAGACCATCAACGCGGCCTTCGAAACCGGCCGCAAGGTTGCGATCTTCGGCCGGAGCATGCTTCAGAACGTCGAGGTGGCCATTGAGCTCGGCTACCTGACACCGCCACCGGGGACGCTCGTCCATGCCGACGAGGTGAACCGCTACGACCGCCGGTCGCTGGCTTTGCTCACGACCGGGTCTCAGGGGGAACCCGGCTCGGCCCTCGCCCGCATCGCGAACCGGGACCACCGGATCAGGGTCCATCCGGGAGACACGGTGGTGATCTCGGCGTCTCCAATTCCGGGCAACGAGCAGGCGATAAATCGGACCATTGACAACCTGCTTAAGCAGGGGGCAACCGTCCTTTACAGCCGGATCGCCGATGTCCACGTCCCGGGCCACGCAAGCCAGGAAGAGCTCAAGCTGATGCTCGCCCTCCTCAAGCCTAAATTCTTCGTCCCGGTTCACGGTCAATATCGCCAGCTTTTCGCCCACGCCCGGCTCGCCCAGAGTGTTGGCATCCCGGCCGACAATATCTTTGTCCTCGAAGACGGCCAGGTTCTGGAGCTTACCGAGCGAACCGCGCGGGTTACCGGCAAAGTACAGGCGGGCTACGTCTTCGTCGATAGCCTGGGCGAACTGGGGCCGGCCGTTTTGCGGGACCGCCAGCGGCTTGCGGCCGACGGGATCCTGGTCGTCATTGTTACTGTCGACCGGCGCACTGGCCGGGTCCTGGCAAAGCCCGACATCGTCGCCCGGGGATTCGGGGCCGACGGCCGGGCCCAGGAGCTGCTCGACCGGGCCCGGAGCGTGCTGATGGAAGCCCTCGACCGGCGGTCCGACCGGATTGCTGACTGGAGTTTTATAAACTCTAAAGTGAAAGAGGTGCTGGGCCGGCTCGTCTACCAGGAGACCCGGGCCCGGCCCCTCATCCTTTCGGTACCGGTCGAGATTTAGCCGACCAGGACAGCATTAATGGCAGTAGTCCGAACCCGAGCCCAGGCCCGCAAACGCCGGCTAGCCGGCCGAAAGGCGGACCGGCGGGCCGTTTCTGCCGGTGCGGGCGACTTTCTAAGCCGGTTGCCCTGGCTCCTGGGGGCCATCATTCTGGCTGTCGGGGCCGGGTGGCTCAGCCGGGAGCTGATTTTAAGCGCCGTCGGCTGGATACTCGCCCAGGTTGGGTTCGTTCCGGCGGTCCTTCTTGCAGGTGGGGCCCTGGCCTACTGGCGGCTTGCCAGTCCAAATCTTCCCCGGGTTGTCCGGTTCCGGCAGGCGCTGGCGGCGGAGGTCTTTGCCCTGGGGCTCGCCGTTCTGCTGGGCGGCGTCTATCCGGCCGGCCTGCGGCTCGCCGGGGCCGACTTTGGCCGGGTTTCCCTCGGCGGACACCTGGGGGCGGCCCTTTTCGGTCCCAACATCCTTGTGGGCATGATGCGGCTGGGCCTGCTGGCCGGGTTTGGGGTTGTGCTCCTCCACCCGCGGGCAACTTTTCAGACCGGCCGGACCCTGGTCCGGGCCGGGGTTCGGGCGGCCCGGCAGGCCCCCCGGGTGCTGGTTCGGCGCTCCCGGCCGGCGGTACCGGTCGTTGCTGTCCCGCCCATCGACCCGACGCCGGTTGTCGAGCGGGTTCGGACGGCCATTGTCTCGGCCGGGCCAGCCAAACCGAATCCGGCCCTCCCGCCCATCGACCTTCTCGAGCCGGGTCGGGAAGGCGAGACGGTGACGATGGATAACCGCCAGCGGGTCCGGCTTATCGAGGAGAAGCTGGCCGAATACGGTGTCGACGCCCGGGTCGTCGAGGTAAACCAGGGGCCGACGGTTACCCAGTTCGGCATCGAGCCCGGCTGGGAAGTCAAAACCCGGATCGTCAAGGAGCGGGACGCCCAGGGCCGGATAAAGTACGACAAGGACGGGAACCCGAAAATCCGGATCGAGGAGGTCTCCCGGACCCGGGTGAAGGTCCGGCGCATTAAACAGCTCGAGGAGGACCTTGCGGTCGCCCTGGCCGTTCCATCGGTCCGGATTGAAGCCCCGGTCCCCGGCAAGCCTTACATCGGCATCGAGGTGCCGAACGTCAACACGACCCTGGTCACCCTCCGCCAGGTGGTTGAAACGCCCCAGTTCCGGCGGCTGGCCGCAAAATCCCGGCTTGCCCTTGCCCTCGGACAGGATGTTGCTGGCGAGCCGATTGTGACCGACCTGGCGGCGATGCCCCACCTGCTCATCGCCGGCGCAACGGGGAGCGGCAAATCGGTCTGCCTGAACTCCATCGTCTGCTGTCTGTTGCTCCACAATACGCCGGAGCAGGTCCGGCTGATTCTGGTCGACCCGAAGCGGGTCGAGCTGGTCCAGTACAATGATGTGCCCCATCTACTCGCCCCGGTCGTTGTCGATGTTGAGAAGGTGATCGGGGTGCTCAAGTGGGTCACCGGGGAGATGGACAACCGCTACCGGCGGTTTGCCGAGGTCGGCGTCCGCAACATCACTGCCTACAACGCCTGGGCCGCCCGGGAAAAACAGCCGGCCCTGCCCTACATCGTACTCGTCATCGACGAGCTCGCCGACCTGATGATGCTCGCCCCGGACGAAACCGAGAAACTGCTCTGCCGCCTCGCCCAGCTCGCCCGGGCCACCGGAATTCACCTGGTCCTGGCCACCCAGCGGCCGTCAGTGGACGTGGTGACCGGCCTCATTAAGGCGAACTTCCCCTCCCGGATAAGCTTCGCCGTCTCGTCCCAGGTCGACTCCCGGACGATTCTGGACACAGTCGGGGCCGAGAAACTGCTGGGCCGGGGCGATATGCTCTTCCTGCCGGGGGATGCGCCGAAACCGATCCGGCTCCAGGGCTGTTTTGTCTCCGACGCCGAGATCGAACGGCTCGTCAACTGGTGGCGGGCAAACCGACCGCCCCAATATGTTGAAGACCTTATCAACGTAAAAGGCTGGTCCGAAGAGGAGCAAGAAGACGAGCTCCTCGAGGAGGCCCGGGCCCTCCTGCGCCAGCACGGCCGGGTCTCGGTGTCTTTTCTCCAACGCAAGCTCCGGATCGGCTACAACCGGGCTGCCCGGTTGCTCGAACAGCTCGGCGAAGACGACGAGGATTCAGAGGTCTAGCGGCCTGCCAATGACCGGCTGACGGACCAGCAACTTCCCAGTGCCATTTCCAGACGGCTTCGACGGAACGGAGCTGAAAAGTCGGAGGCGTTATGCCGGCCGAACGGCGTTAAAAAGGCCGCAGCTTGCTGCGGCCTAACAATCAAAACCGGGAGGTCTCAGCCCCGGCTGTCGCGAGTCGGCCGGGGCCGGGACCTGAGGACTTAAGCCTGGGTCTGGGACGGTTGGGCCTGCTGGGGGGCAGGCTGGGCCTCGGGTCGGGGCAGGCCCGGCGAGACAAACGTCGGGTCAAAGAGCTGCGAGCGGATCAGGCCGGCGATTTCATGGACCGTCCACCGTTCGGGCTTCCACATGTGGCGGACAGGCCGCTCCTCCTGGGCCCGGGCGACGATTCCGCCGCCGACGTAGAAGATCTGGCCGTTGATCCAGCCGGCCTCTTCGCTGGCCAGGTAGACGACCATTGGGGCGACATCCTCAGGCTCCCGGCTCATCTCAAAGCGGGGCCGGGCAAGGCCCATCTGCTCCCGAATCTGCCGGGCCCGGTCGGGAATGGTGGCCGTCATCCGGGTGTTCGCGCTCGGCGCAATGCAGTTGACGGTCACCCCGTAGCGACCCAGGTCCAGGGCCGCAACACGGGTAAGGCCGGCGATGGCCGCCTTTGCGGCCCCATAGTTTGCCTGACCGGTGTTCCCAATCAGGCCGCTCGAGGAGCTGAAGGTGATAATCCGGCCGTAGCGCTGCTGGCGCATGAGCACCGAGGCCGGCTTCATCACCGTGAAATGGCCCTTAAGGTGAACCCGGATAACCTCGTCCCACTCCTCCTCGGTCATGTTGAAAATCATCCGGTCCCGCAAAATCCCGGCACAGCAGACCAGGATGTCTATCCGCCCAAAGTTGTCCAGGGCGGTCTTGATTATCCGCTCGCCTCCCTCCATCGTCGCCACCGAGTCGTAACTGGCGACCGCAACCCCGCCCCGACGGCGAATCTCCTCGACCACCTCGTCGGCCGGCCGCTGGTCAAAGCCGGTCCCATCCACGGCCACGCCGGGGTCGTTAACCACAACTTTGGCCCCCTCCTCGGCCAAAAGCAGGCAGATGGCCCGGCCGATACCACGGCCACCACCGGTGACAACCGCTACCCGGTCCTGAACAATGCCCATTGTTATGCCTCCTTCGATGCCAGCGGTGAATTTCCTTGGAACCAGTTAAGTATACCCGAGACACCAGCAAACTAAGGTGTAACCCACCCTGGATCTCCGGTAAAATCCATGTGGAGCAAAATATGCCGACTCTGGAAGAACGTGTCACTGCCCTGGAAGCGGCCGTAACGGCCCTCACCGAAACGCTTAAGGCTGGCCAGGACCGGCTCGCCGACACAGTTGGGTCCCTCAAAGAGCTGATTGCAGCCCTGAGTCCCCTGGTCAATTTGGTCGGGACCCTGACCGATGCACAGCGCCAGCTTGTCGACGTAGTTCGGGCCCTGACCGAAGCCCAGGCCCGGACTGAGGAGCGCCTGGGCCGACTCGAAGAAGCCGTTCCTCGCCTGGCCGAAGCCCAGGCCCGCACCGAAAACCGACTGGAGGAGCTGGCCAGGGCCCAGACCGGCCTGGCCGAGGCCCGGGCAAGGACGGAAAAATCGGTGGACGCCGTGACCCTCCGCGAGGGCACGAC
>JAUQQI010000209.1 GCA_030549955.1 Chloroflexota bacterium | reverse complement strand
CGCCTCGGTCTCGGCGAGCATGCCGGGCATGACCAGGTGGCGGAGGAGCAGGCCCCGCCGGGCCAGCCCGAACTCGTCCAGGACCAGGTTGCCGACCTGCCGGTGCATCTCTTTGATCGTCCGGCGGGCGACCTCAGGGTAATCCGGGGTCTTGCTGTACTTGCGGGCCCGCTCGGGATTCCAGAACTTGAAGTCGGGCATGTAGATGTCGACGATGCCGTCCATTAGCCGCAAGCTGTCGAGGCTATCGTAGGCGCTCGTGTTGTAGACGATCGGGAGCCGGAGACCGCCTTCGATGGCCAGGGGCAGGGCCTCGAGAATCTGGGGCACGACGTGCTCGGGGGTCACCCAGTTGATGTTATGACAGCCCCAGGCCTGAAGCTCAAGCATCATCCGGGCGAGCCGCACAGGGGTGACCCGCTCGCCCTGAAGCTGCCAGGAGATATCGAAGTTTTGGCAGTTTCCGACCGCAACCCCGTGAACCGTATACGAATGGTCGGGGTCGTCCACTTCGAGGTTATAGACTGGCCCCTCATAAGGCTCACGTTCAACCCGGCGGACCCGAACCCAGAAGCCACCATCCACCCGGCGGTATGGCCGCAGCGCCAGTCCAGCTTCCTGGCCCGACCCGGCCCGCCGGCACCTGACATAGTAAAGGGTCTGGTGCTGGTTAACAACCTGGCCCTCAATCGATCGATGTGCCGGGCGGGACGTGACGTAAAAGTACGGGAAGACCCCGAGCCGTAACAACAGGGCCGTCAGGCCCAGGGCAAGCTCGAGGGAAACCGTATTTGCAGCCAGGTACCGTCCGTGCCGGGTCCCGTCACCTGCCCAGTACGCTTCCAGAAAGGCCCGGACAACCGGGGTCGGAACCTGGAAAAGGGGTGGCGGAACCCGTTTCTCCCGAGCCTTCGCTCCAGCGAGCCCCTTAAACAGCAGGGCGAGCGAGGCGTTGCTCACCTCAACGATCCGGGTGGTTCGCCGTAGCACCCGCCGGGGCTCGACCCCGAAGACCCGGCGGATTAACCCGGCCACCTCTTCCGCCAGGTCCGCCTCAGATTTGCCGAATGAGAATACGAGGACGTGGCTGTTGGGTCGGCTCTTGGCAGACGTAACATAACCTTTGGAACAGTAGAATCCAAGCAAGCGGGCCAAATCTTCGTTGATAGGGACCCGGGCCGGCACACCGAGCCCCTTCTCGGTCCGAAACCGGACTCGCCCGCCTTCGGTCACCAGTTCATTTGCCAACCGGGGGTCGTCGCGGAGTTCATCCCGGCGCACCCGGGGGAGCAGGTCCCGGATGTAGGCCGGGCGATAGCCCAGCTCCGCCGCCACCCGGGCGGTGGTCAGCTCCCGGTGAGTTACGGCTTCGGCCAGGGGTTCCAGCTCGCTTACCAAAACCTGCCGGGGCCGGGTGCTGACGGTTCCACCCTGGCCTGCCAGAACAGCCCGGACATCGAGTTCGGCCAGGCAGGAGGCGGGGACGGGGACCGGGACAAATAGCCACTGGCCCGCCGCCACCTCGGCCGCCGGCACCTTTCGGATAAGCCCGCCGGGCTGGTCGGCAACAAAGACCGGATGGTTCGGGGTGAGCCGGAGGGCCGGCAGGCCGTACGGCTTAAGGACTACCAGCTCACCCCGGTAGCCGTGGCAGAAGGCCTTTGTCGCCCGGGCAAAACGGCCCGGCCGGGTGCAGACCGTAACGCCGGCGAGCAGCCGCACCCGACCGCAGTTCGCCGCGAGCTCATGGTCGCCCTCCTCAAACAGATCCGCCAGGCTCCGCGGCCCCTGATCCGTCCAGACCCGCATCTCCGGCGTCAGGCAGAAGACACACCGGAGGTTACATCCGCTGAAAAATATCGTCCCTGAGCCGTTCCAGCCCCGCAGGCAGTCTTCTTCGCCGAAGTGGGGAAAGTACGATGCCACGTACGCATACCGCCCCACCCTGCACAGGCCGAACTGGTCCGAGAGGCGGTCTACCGGACACTCCCGCGGGCAGACCCGGCACGGTTTTGCCAGCAGGTTCCGGGCGTACTCAACCCGCCGCCAAAGCTCGCCGCTCCGGTAAACTGCCAGATAGGAGGGCTCCCACTGCGCCATACTTTACCCTCTCCCCCTCGTCGATTCAATCCCGAATCAGCACAAAGGTTTGCAACCCGAACGCCTGAACCGGCAACTGGACAAAACCCTCACCGTCGGGCTCCAGGTCAGAACCTGCCGGCCGGCCGAGGGCGTCGGCCACCAGGGCCCGGCGGTACCCGGCCGGGAGCCTCAGGCGGGCCGTCTGCCCGGTCGGTTCGGGGTTATAGAACCGGACCAGCAGGCCCCTATCAGTCAGATAGAGGGCCGAAAGGACGAGCCCTGCGGTATCGACCTCCAGGAGCGTTCCGACCGGGGCCCGGTCCCCCGGCCACCGCCCCGCCACCACCCCCAGCAGGCCGGTCCGGTAGGCTTCAGCCTCCCGAAGCAGGACCGCCGGCCCCGTGCCGGCCGGGCAGGTGAAAAGCCCAAGCCGGAACCGGTGCCGCCCCGGACACTGGGCCCCGGGTGTCTTTACCGGTGGGCCGACCATACCCTGCCGGGTGAGCAGGTCGGCCCGGGCAAGCCAACCAACACTCCGGAGCAGGCTGACGGCCAGAGTTACCCCATCCGGACCCGCAATCGCCTCGTATTCGGGCAGGCCTTCGGTCAGCACGGCCAATCCGGCCCGGTCGTCGGCCACGGCAACAAGCCCCCGCTGGGGCGCAAGGCCCCCCGGCCGCTCCACCCAGCCGTCCTGGGCTGGTGGGCCGACCGGCCGGCTGACCAGCCCGAACAGGTCCCGGACCAGGACCCGCTCGGCCCGAATGCCGGTCGGGAACAGGACCCGGAGCCGGTGGTCCCGGGCAACATTTTCGGCCTCAATTTCGAGTTCGACCCGCCGCAGGCCGGCAATAAGAGACACCCGCATAACCAGCGGCAGTTCGACTTTCAAGTAGCCCCGGCCGAGGCGGTGGTCGGCCAGGGCCGTTGGCACCGGGAACCGCAACCGCACCTCCAGGGTCGCCCGGACCGGACCTGATTCCAGCAAGGCGGTTTCGGCGATGAGGTCAGCGGTGGTAAGGGTCCGGCTGTTCGGGGCCGGCGACCAGGTATAGAGGTCGCCCGCATCCTCGGTGTCCTCGAAGAGGCCGAGCCCGGCCCAGCTCCGGCCCAGGGTCCTGTCGGTCAGGCTGAAGGTCCCGTTCCGGGCGACGTCAATCCGGAAATACCCATTTTCGATGAAAGTTTTGCCCCCCTTCAGGTCGGTAGACGCCGGTCGGGGCGTCGGGACAAGGTCAAGCCCGTACGTCCGGTAGCCAGGTCCCGGCACGTCGTCGGCCTTAATAAGGAGCCGGACCCGCTGATAGGTTGTCGGCGACGGCACCCGGACAGGCTCCGGCGTCTCAACCCGTAACTCCTGGACCGGAATCTGCCGGCCGGCGCTGTCATAGACAACCGGGAACGGCCGGTCCCGCAAAAGGTCAACCGGAAGCTCGACCTCCGCCATCAGTGCCCCCGAGACTGGACCGGGCAGGGGATTGACGGCCACGACCGCCGCCACCCCGGGCACTTTTTCAGTATCAACCTGCTTTGCCAGCCGGGAGAGCACTCGGTCAAGGACCGACCGGCCAATCTGCTCGGCGGCATCGAACCGGCCCATTATCTCCCGGTAGACTGGGTCGGAAACCGTCCCGCCAATGCTGTCGTGGGCCTGGTTCAAAAGGATGTGCGTCCAGCCGTACTCGACCAGACGCCTGGCACCGGGCAATTCGGGAAGGCCAACCAGGGCGAGCAAGGGCTCCAGGTGCCGGGTGTAAAGGGTGAGAACCTGCCAGTTGCGCTGCTTGAGGGGCATCCGGGCCGAAAGGGTGCCGGACTTGAGGGGTGCGAACCGGGCCGCCCGGAATTCGCCCCGGTGGACGACGAGGCCCTCGGCCCCGGCGACGGCTCCGACAAAATCCGAAAGGCCGGCCGGTTCCGGCCGGGCAATCTCCCCCAGAACAGCCTTCAGGTGGTCAACCACCTCGGAAAGCTCCGGATGGGGGAAAATGTGCTCGGCCCCGTGCAGGAAAAGCAGGTTGCCGGTCCGGCCGTATTTTCGGAGCAGTTCAAGCCCGGCCCAGGTGTCCGCCTCGGCCCGGCCATGGTCGGCCGACCCTTCAGCGGGCCTGAACGGTTCGCGGTCAAGGCCAAGGCCGGCATCCCGGTGGCCCCAGGGCACCCAGACAGCCAGAACTCTGGAACCGTTGGGGCCTTCCCACCAGAACTCCGAGCCGAGCTGCTCGGCCTCGTTGCCCATTCCCCGGCCAAAAACGACCCCACGCAGACCGCAGGCGGCCAGGAAAGTCGGCAGTTCGGCCGGAAGGCCAGGGTTATCAGGAAGGTAAGCGACCTCCAGCGGCCGGCGGAAATCTTCCGCCTGGCGAATCCCGAGCCCGAGGTTTCGGACCAGGGCCTCAGCCTCGCTCAGAACCGGGTCGGGTTGGGTAAACCACGGACCGAGCTCGAGGCGGCCGGCGGCGGCCAGGGTTCGAATCCGGTGGGCGGCCTCGGGCACGATTTCAAGGAAGTCGGCGATAACGGCGGTCTGACCGTCGAGTAAGAACGTTTTAAAGGCCGGGTTTCTTTCCAGGGTATTGATGAGGGCTTCCCAGAACTGGAGGAGGGCAACCCGGTACTCCTGGAACGTCCCAAGCTGCTCCCGGTCCCAGTGGGTATGGGGGACCACATACACCCGCAACATACTGCCACTTCCCGATTTTAGTTTAAACCAGGGCCCGCAGGTTTATTGTCTACCCGGGCCGTCCCGGGTCTCAAGGTCCTGGTCGTCAGGGTAAGCGGCCGCCGGCCCGCAAGTCTGGTGATGCCCCAGGCAGATGGTATAATCCCCATTGGTAACCCTTAACCCGAAAGGAGGTGAGAGCTGGCCGATGGGTTCTGTCCTTAAGTGGCGGCGCCGGAAAATGAACCGCCACCAGTACAAAAAGCGCCTTCGGAAGAACCGCTATAAGAAGAAGAACAAGTAAGCAATCTTAGCTCCGGCCTATCCTGTCCGGCCAGCGGCCGTTGGCTGAACCGGGTATTGAACCCCATCCGACGGGGTAGACTGCGACCTTTGCAGGTAACCGGTGTGGAAGTTGTGACTTAGGGGCTGAGGTCCGGAGATTCAATAGCGCCCTTATCCTCCTGGCCCGGGCTGATAACTACCAGCAAGGAGGTACCATGCCCCGGCCAGCTCGACCCTGGAAACCGACCGCTGGTTCATTCACTGCCATCCCGCCCAGGCCGACTGCACGAAGCCGGAAAGCTGCTCGGAGGTTGGGATAACGCCCAGGTCCTTTGATATGCGAGGGGCCCCGTTCGCCGGGGGCTGCTTTGTCGGTGACTACGAAGGGCTGGCGAGCTTCTGGAGCGCCTCCCTGCCTACTTCGTCCAGGTGGACACGGCTGACACACTAACACAATGAGCCGGACCGACGTCTTTGCGGCCGACTGAACCCCGTGGCGGGCTATAATTATAGGCCGCCGATGGGTCTGCTTTTTGCCCTGGCAACAGCCGTACTCTGGGGCTCGGTCGCCGTTATCGCCGCCCGGGGCATGGACCGGGTAAGCCCTTCGACGGCCAGCTTCGTCTCGAATCTGGCCGCCTTGCTTGTTTTCTTCCCGATTGTAGCCGCGGCCGGAGAGCTTAAAGTCCTCGTTTCCGACTGGCGGCCCTGGGTTTACTTTGGGACCGCCGGAATCTTCAGCTACGTTCTGGGGCGGACCCTTTACTACGTGGCCATGGCCGAGATCGGCCCGAGTCGGGCCACCGCCATAAGCGCAATCTCAATCCTGGTCGCCCCGCTGCTGGCCGTCCTCTTTCTCGGGGAGCCCCTCCGTCCGGCAGTTATTGCCGGGGTGGGGCTCGTCGCCGCCGGAGTTTTCCTGGTCGGCAGGTCCCTATGAGGGGGCTTGTTGTGGGCATCATTGGGGCCGTTATCTGGGGATTTACGCCCACGGTGGTCAAACTCGGGCTGGCCACCGGGGCCTCGCCCCTCGCCGGAACGTTTATATCGATGGCGGTCGCGATCCCCGTCCTGGGCGGGTTCCTTGTTGCCCTCGGCCGGCTCAGTGGCCTTGACAAGTTCGACTTAAAGACCCTGACCTTCGTTTCCCTGGCCGGAGTCGGGGCAATTCTCGGGGTCGTCTGCTATTACCAGGCCCTCAGTCTGGAGCCGGTCGCCCGGGTCGTGGCCCTGGCGAACACCTCGCCATTGTTTACGCTGCTTCTTGC
>JAUQQI010000216.1 GCA_030549955.1 Chloroflexota bacterium | reverse complement strand
GGGCTCAGCCAGGAGAACCTCCCGGTTGGGATGCAGGTCATCGGCCGCCGTTACGCCGACGCCGACGTGCTCGCGGCCAGCGCCGTTTTCGAGCGGCTCCGGCCCTGGCACGAAGCCTATAAAATCTGCGCCGCCAGGCCCGTATAAGTTTCCGGCCCGGCTCAAGCCGGATAGCTAACCCGGCCAGCGACGCCAGGACTCGAACAGGCCGCGGGCCCCCGGCCTGGCCGGGTTGAGAAGATAGTCGGCTGGCCCGACTGCCAGCGGCCGAAGCGGCGGGGCCGGAATCCGGGCGACGGCCGCCTCCAGCCGGAATTCCGGGCGCAGCCCGCCGCGGGCGTAGGGACGGGGCCTTTTGGGGGTAGTTAAACGCAATATACCAGGGTGGCGGGAAGGCCGGCCTACGTCGCTTTCGGCACCGCCTCGACGGTGTCGGCGAGGGGCCTGCCGCGGGTTTCGATACCGAGGAGGCCGACCACCGCGCCCCCGACGATGAAGGCGGCTGCCCAGACCGTCAGGGGGACGACGATATTATCGGCGTATTGGAGGAGCAGTCCACCCAGGGTCGGGGCGATGGACCCGGCGATTCGGGTCATGCCGCTGGCCCACCCCATCCCCGTTGTCCGAATTTCCGTGGGGTAAAGCTCGGGGGTGTAAGCATAGAGGGCGCCCCAGGCGCCCAGGGAGAAGAAACTCATCAGGATGGCCGCCGCAACGACCCAGACATCCCCGATGATGGCCGCAAACAGGTAGGTGAAGACGCCGCTGGCCGCCAGGTAGGCAGCCAGGGTCGGGCGCCGGCCCCAGACCTCGACCAGGTACGCCGCCGAGAAGTAGCCTGGCAGCTGGGCCAGGGCCAGGATGAAGACGTACTGATAAGTCTGAACGAAGGCGAATCCCCGCTGGACGAACAGCTGGGGGAGCCAGGTAAAGACACCGTAGTAAGCCAGCGAGATGCAGAACCAGGCCGCCCAGAGCATCAGGGTTATTCGCCAGAACCCGGGCCGCCAGAGGGCCGCCACGGTGACCTTAGGCCGGCGGGGAAGGGGCCGGAGATTTCCGGGCGGCAACTGCCGGCTATTGGTCCGGGCGACCTGCTCAAGGATGGCCCAGGCTTCGTCAAGACGGCCCCGGGTTACGAGAAAGCGGGGCGGCTCCGGCACCCGAAGTCGGACCCAGAAAACGAGGAGGGCCGCCACGGCTGAGGTCGCCAGGAGCGGCCGCCAGCCGTAGGTGGGCACCAGCAGCCAGGCCAGCCCCGCCGCGATAATCGTCCCCAGGGCCCAGAAGCTCTCCAGGATGACCAGGTACCGGCCCCGATTCCGCCTCGGCAGAAATTCGGCAAAGAGGGAGAAATCGAGGGGCAGGGCACCGCCCAGGCCGAAGCCAGTAAGGGCTCGGAGCACCGCGAGGACCTGGGGGCTCGGGGCAAAGGCGGCCAGGGTTCCGAACAGGGCGAAGATGAATATTGTCAGGATAAAGCCGGTCCGCCGGCCGATGTAATCCGAGATGGTGCCCCAGAACCAGGCCCCAGCCAGCATTCCCAGGAAAGTGGCCGTCACGACGAGGCCAGCCTCGGTCGGGGAGAGCCCCCATTCCTGGCGAATCGCGGGGAGGGCGAAGGAAATAATCAGGACCTCGGCGGCATCGGCCGCCCAGCTCAGGCCGCAGACTGCCAGAAGCCGGTGCTGAAAAGGCCCAACACCGGCCCGGTCAATGACGTCCTCGACGTCGTAAAAGCGGTTGGGCTGCCCGCGCGGCCCGGCCATTAACTCCCGACTATTCTATTTGCACCGGCCCCGCGGTTTCAACAAGAAGCGGTGGACAGGACCGGACTTTACAGTCGCAAGGGGCGGTCTACTCTTTGCGCGCCGGCGAATAACGGGCCCCCAGACCCTCTTCAACGAGGGTGTGTAGCTGTTCAAGGACCCGGCTGTAGCGAGTCCATGGGAACGTATCCACTGTCGGTTCTGGCCGGCCAGTAATCCCATCGACGGCCCCGAGCCGGACCAGCGTCTCGAGCCGCTCCCGCCCAAGGTCCGGGTTGGGCAGGAGGTTTCGGCCGACCAGGAGTGAGAGACCGGCCACGAGGCCGTAGGCTCCCCAGTTGCAGACGCTGGCGATAACCAGGTGGGTCACCCGGGTTGCGGCTGGGTCAGGCGGGAGGCCTGGGGTCTGCCGGATGGCCTCATAAAGGTTGCCCATGCCGATCTCGTTACCGCCATCCCCGATGCCGACGGTCCGGTCATGGAGCCAGAAGAAAGCGTCGAGGCACGCCGTCTGAGCGGTTATGTCCACCCCGCGCATGGTCAGGTAACGGCCGCTCCGGGTCAGCCCGCAGCGCTCGACGCTGATAATAAGAACCGGTCGCCATCGCCGGAGAACTTCCCGGGCGACCTCAAGGGTCGCGTCGGGCCCGGCGACCGGAATCTCGATAAGCTCGGTGTCGGGTCCCCGAATGGCGTCGACCGCATCCCGGCCAACCCGGTCGGTCAGATAGCCAACCCTGTAGCCGAGTTGACATAGGGCGTCCCCGAGGGCGACGGCCCCGAGGGGTCCGTCGGTTTCGGCCCGACCGTACGTGCAGAAACCGGTCGCGATCAGGACGGGACCCGGCACCTCGGCGATAAAGTCCGCCGCCCGGCGGCAGAAGTCCGGCGCCAGTTGGGAGCGGAGGGCGCTGATCCCCCGCCGGTCGTCCTGTAAAATTAGGTCCTCAATAGTTGGTTCCATCCCGGGCGAATCCTTCTGGGACAAAAAACGTCCCCGGACGGCGAGTCACTGCCGCTCAGGGACCCTTCCCCGAAGCTTAAGCCCTGTTGCTCAAATCAATTTTACCCGAAAATTCCGGTCCTGGTATGCTGTTCCGGGTACCGTACGATGGGGCGAACCCCGGCCCGTGCCTACCTTTACCTGATTGGGACTGCTCTTTGCTGGTCGGGGGTATTCGTCGCTGTCAAAGTGGCGGCCTCGTCGATGCCGGTACCGGCCCTGATTGCCGCCCGGTATGCGGCCGCAACGGCAGTTTTCGCCGTGCTCAGCACGGTCCGGCCCGGTTTGCGGCCGAGTAAGGACGACCTGCCTTTGCTTGTCCTGCTGGGACTGATTGGGGTAACGGTTTACAACCTGTTTTTCTTTTACGGTGTGAGCCTCTCGACGGCAGTAAACGCCTCCTTGATCGTCCCGACCAGCGTCCCGGTCGTTTCGAGCCTCCTGGCAGCCATGGTCCTCGGGGAGAAAATCAGCGCCGGCCGGTTGGTCGGTCTCCTGATGGCCGGAACCGGTGTAGCAACCATCAGCATCGGGGGCCATGGCGGCCCCGGCCCGGCGAATTTACTCGGGGACCTCCTGCTGGTGGGGGCCGTTCTGAGCTGGGCCCTTTACACGGTCCTGGGGCGGGTGGCCCTGCGGAAATACCCGCCCCTGACCGTTACGACCTTCGCCCACTATGCGGGGACACCACCCCTGGTGGTGGCTGCCTTACTGGACCCCGCCACCCCGGCCTTCTTCAGGGCCCCGCCTGTGGCCTGGGCCATGCTCGGCTACCTGGTCGTCTTCGCCACGGTCGTTGCGTTCGTCTGGTATTACGCTGGCATCCGGCTGGTCGGGGCTGGCCGGGCCGCCGTGTTTCTCTACCTGGTGCCGGTCGGCAGCGTGATTCTGGCAGTGATGACCTTAGGCGAGCCCCTTTATCCGACCCACCTTCTGGGCGCCTTATTCGTGGTCGGGGGCCTCATCTTGGCCCAGCGTTAGGCGACCCGCCGCCTACAGGGTTATTGTCCTGGGGGATCGCCGGTGCGCCTGAGAGTCCTAAGGCTGCCCAGGGTCCCGCCGATGTCCTGCTCGGTCCGTGTAACACGGGGGATAGCCCGGCCCTCGGGCCAAGGTCAGCTGATAATGGGGCCGGCTAGGCTACGGCCAAAGGCCGCCGGGCTTCTGGGGGCCGGGTCGACCCCACCTATCGCAGCAGGCCGCACATGCGGGCGAAGGCCACGACCGGCTCCGGGGTTGAGCCCACCGTCCCGGCCAGGACCCGGTTCCCGAGGTCCGTAACCTCAAAGGCCGCAATCAGCCCCGAAATGAGCGCAAGCTCAAACCAGTGGCCGATTAAAAACGCCTCAAGCCGCCGGCGCAGGCTCAACGTCCGGCCCCTAACAGCAGGTTCCGGCCCCGACGCCACCACCGGACCCCAGTCCTTTCAAAAGCCGCTTCCAGAAGGGCTTTCGCTCCTTCCGGAAATGTTCAGCGTGCCAGGGGTTGCAGAAAACCCGGCCCCCAACCTCATGGCCGGTCCCCACAACCTCCTGCCCGCACCAGCCGCACCGGCGCTCAGCCTTAACCTTCGGCCTCAACACGGTAATTCACCCCCTCGGTCGAAAATTGCCCGGTCCCCGCCCGGCAGCCTCCTTCGTCCCGGTCTCGCGACCCAGAAGCCTTAAGGCCAGCCCTAAGCCCACCACCAAATAGACCAGCGCCACCAGCACCAAAAGCCCCAGGTTCTGGTCAGGGACGCCCGCTAAAGGCGTCCCGGCTAAAACCGCCAGCAAGAGCGGCAGGGTAATAGGTAGATGGCACGGACACGCCAGGAAGGCCGTAATCCCGACCAGCACCCCTAAAGCCTTTTGAAACATCACCCGGCGCAGCATGAAAGCCGAGCCACATCCCGGCTAAAGGCCAGGGCCGCAAGCCTGAGCCCCTCGGACATCGTCAGATAGGGCGCAAAGCTTTCGACCAGGTCCTCGACCCGGAGGCCAAACTTTACCGCCAGCGTCGCGGCAAAGATGACTTCGCCGGCCTGCTCCGAAACCACGTGGACCCCTAAAATCCGGCCTGACCGGCTGTCCGCCACCAGCTTGAAAAGCCCATCAGGCCTGCGGTTCGCCCGGGCCCGGACAACTTCTTTAGCCGGCAGGACCGCCGTCCGCACTTCATAACCGGCCCTGCGGGCCTCGGCCTCCCCGAGACCCACCGCCGCTACCTGCGGCTGGGTAAAGGCCACCCGGGGAACCGCCTCAAGCTCAACTTTGCGACCGGCCTCCGCCAGGATATTTTCGGCCGCAATCTTGCCCTCGTAGGCGGCCACATAGACAAACTGGGGCCCACCGGCTACGTCCCCGGCCGCCCAGACCCGCGGGTTTGTCGTCCGCAGGTACTGATCGACGATGACCGCACCCCGACCGTCAACCTCGACCCCGGCCGCCCTGACATTAAGCTCCCGGGTCGCCGGCCGCCGCCCGGTCGCTACCAGAATCCGGTCAAACTCCCGAACGACCTGTTCGCCGTCTACCCGGGCATAGATTTTGTTCTTTTCAACCCGCTCAACCCGGGCCCCGGTAAAGATTTCAAAGCCCTGGGCCTTAAAGGCCCTGGCAAGGGCCTCAGAAACCTCGGGCTCTTCAAACGGCGCAATTCGGGGCATGAGCTCAAATAAGGTCACCCGGCTCCCGAGCATCTGAAAGTACTGGCCGAGCTCGAGGCCAACCGCATTGGCCCCGATAACCACGAGCCGGCCCGGGACCTCTTTAAGCTCAAGGGCTTCAATGTACGTCAAAAAGTCAGCCCCGGCAAGGCCCGGGATCGGCGGGACCGCTTCATAGGGGGTTGCGCCGGTCGCAACTAGATAGGCCCGGGCCTTTACCCGCCGGCCGTCAACGCTGATGACATCCGGCCCCTCGAACCGGGCCTGCCCGTAGACCAGCTCCCAGCCGTAAAAGTCGACCAGGTCGGCGTACTTTTCCCGGCGAAGCTCGCCAATGAGTTCAGCCTTCTGGCCGATGACCTTCGCGGGGTCCAACCCCTCGGCCCGGGTGTAAATCCCGGCGAAGGGATGATGCCCGGCCTCATAGTAAACCTCGGCCGCCCGAAGAAGGGCCTTTGACGGCACACACCCAACATTCACACAGGTGCCCCCCAATGTTTCCCGCTCGACCATCAGTACCCGGGCCCCAAGCTCGACAGCCCGGATGGCGGCCGCAAAGGCGGCAGCCCCCGACCCGATGATGGCCAGGTCGTACTCGGCGTCCGGGGCCGGAGGCGGGCCCGAAGGTTCGGCCGAAAGGAGGGGCTCGACCGGGCCGGGCTCGTAACCTGCAGCCGCCACCGCCGAGGCGAGCCGGCCGAAATCAAGGCCCCCTTCCGGAAGGCCGACTACTGCCTCGGCCCTGGGCCAGCTCACTTTAAGGACCCGGGCTCCGGCCGCCTCCAGCGCCCGGCGGACCCGGTGCTCGCAGTCCACACAGCTCATCCCACCAACGCGGACCCTGAAGAGCTTTTCAACCATAAATGAAACCTCCCACTTTT
>JAUQQI010000255.1:4000-6328 GCA_030549955.1 Chloroflexota bacterium | reverse complement strand
TTCCTTTATCGGCCCGGCTTCAGCTGGCTGGCCGCGGCGGCCGCCCTGGTTATGCTCGTCCTGTTAGGGCTTGGGACGACCGTTGCGGCCGCTCAGAGCCCGCCGGAAAGCCCCCTTTACGGACTCCGGGTCGCGGCCGAGCAGATCCAGCGGGCCATCAGCCGTCCCCCGAGCGCGCAGGCCGATGCCCACCTGGCAAGCGCCGAACAGCAGCTTGACCGGCTTATAGCCGAGGCCGCCGGGACCGGCCGGCAGCCGGCCGGTCCGGCCCTGGCCGATGTCGACAGGACCCTGCAGGCCGTCCTCGATAAGGTTGACGAATTACCCCCGCCTGAGGCGGCCGCCCGTATAAACCGGGCGATTGGCATCGTCGCCCGTGAGCGCGCCGTCATCCGGGCCAGCAGTGACGGCGAGGCAAGCTCGGACCAGGTCGAACAGCTCAACCAACGGGAAAAGGAGCTTACAGACAAGCTCCGCCGGCTGACCGGCCGGGACGTGCCAAAGGCCGGTCCGCCGGCGAGCCCACCCCCCGACCACGGCCGGGAGACCCCCAGGACCAGCCAGGGTCCGCAAAACCCGTCCCAGAATGCGCCGGGCCATTCTGCCCCCGGCCGGGGCCGTTAAGGCCGGTTGGACTCAGCTGCCGACCGGCGTCGGCTGACGGCCCAGGCCGGGGATCAACTCGGCCAGGGGAACACATTCAAACCCGAAGGCCTGAGCCACGGCCGGATGGGTCACGTGACCCCGGTAAATATTCACCCCGAGGGCCAGGGCCGGGTCCTGTCGGACAGCCCCCTCCAATCCGAGATTGGCGAGTTTTACCACGTAGGGCAGGGTCGCGTTCGACAGGGCATAAGTTGAGGTCCGGGGCACGGCCCCCGGCATGTTCGGGACGCAGTAGTGGACAACCCCGTCCACCAGGTAGACCGGGTCACTATGGCTCGTCGGCCGGGACGTTTCGATACAACCGCCCTGGTCGACGGCAACATCGATGACCACCGAGCCCGGCTCCATACTTGCAACCATCTCCCGGGTGACGAGCTTCGGGGTCCGAGCGCCCGGTATGAGGACAGCCCCGATAACCACCTCGGCCCCCCGGACGGCGTTGGCGATGTTCCGGTGGTTCGACATGAGTGTTATCAGGTTGCCGTCCAGGACCTCGCTGAGGTAGCGAAGGCGGTCAAGGTTAACGTCGATGAGGGTCACCTGGGCGCCCATGCCCAGGGCGATCTGGGCCGCATTGGTCCCGACCGTCCCGGCCCCGATAATCACGACCCGGGAGGGATACACCCCCGGCACCCCGCCGAGGAGCTTGCCCCGGCCGCCGGCTGGCTTCTCGAGATAATGGGCTGCAACCTGGATAGCCATCCGGCCGGCGACCTCGCTCATGGGCGTAAGCAGAGGCAGCCGCCCGTCAGGAAGCTGGACGGTTTCGTAAGCAATCGCGACTACCCCGCTTCGGAGCAAGGCGCGGGTAAGATTTTCGTCGGCGGCAAGGTGCAGGAACGTGAAGAGGAGCTGACCGTGCTGAAGCAACGGGTATTCGACCGGCAGCGGCTCCTTAACCTTGACGATAAGGTCCGCCTGACACCAGACCTTTTCAGCCCCGGCCACAACCTCGGCCCCGGCATCAGCATAGGCCTGGTCGGAAAACCCGCTTCCCTCGCCGGCCCCCGCCTCAACGAGTACCCGGTGGCCTGCCCGGGTAAGCATCTCGACTCCGGCCGGGGTCAGACTGACCCGGTACTCCTGGTCCTTTATCTCCTTCGGCACCCCGACAATCATTGTCCTTTTCCCCTCCTCGGGCAAGCTGCCGTCATTGGCTCTGTCCAATCATAACAGACCAGACCCCCGGCCCGCAACATCCGGGCTTCTATACCTGAGTCCCAACCGGCCTTGCGGATGAGGCGGAACGATAACGACCGGGGTCACGGGATGTGGCTTTTCAGGGGGTCGGCTTGAGGAGCGGCCCGGTTTCAATTACCAGACAGCCTGTAAGGCTGGCTAGACCGGAGCGGCCACATTAACAGAGCCGGTCGGTTCCGAACACTGAATGTCGGCCTGCTGCAGCCCGTGAATCTACCGGGCAAGCTAAGTCAACGGACCCGGTGGAGGGGGTAATTCGTGGTCTTTGGTGCCGGGGGGCGGAGTCGAACCGCCGACACGCGGATTTTCAGTCCGCTGCTCTACCACCTGAGCTACCCCGGCCGGCATCGGCTGCGGGCTACAGCGCCCGCCAAACCTAAGTATATCCGCTAAATCATCCTACCTGCAAATGCCGGTCACCCACCGAACAGAACGAGCTGCCGTCCTGAACCGGGGTCAGTT
>JAUQQI010000255.1:0-3990 GCA_030549955.1 Chloroflexota bacterium | reverse complement strand
GTGCCTGTTCCCTCCTTGCTGACGTCGGCGTGCCTGCGCCTGCCGAACCGCAAGCCGGACATCCGCCGAACCCAAGGGCCCCAAGGCGTCCGCAGACCTGGCACCGGACCTCCGGCTGCAGCGGGGAGGCCACACCGCCAGGCCCAACTTCCCCCCAGGTCCCGCTGACCAGCAGGTAACTTAGCCAGGAAGCCAGAAAGTACCAGCTGGCATAAATTGGTAGACCAGCCGGTCCCGCGAGCACGACCAGGGCAACAACAGGTCCGTTGAACAGGGCTGTCACCCACCCGCATGGGTCCCCAGCCAGAATGCTCCCAAGTCCAACCCAAATGATGTTGCCGACCCAGACAGCCCTGGCCTGCCTGACCATAGGCTGATGCTCGGGTGTAGCAGGCTGGCGGTTGAGTTCTAGCCCCAGTTTCGACACGGACCCGCGCCCCCGGCTCATAAGGAGCACCAGATTATTCTCAGGTCAGACGGTTACAGCCCGGTTGAAAGCAGGTAAAAAGACGGTTAAGAAAAAAATCGCCCGGAACGGGTGGAAACTGCCACGGGAGGCCATTCCCGTCAGTCTCAGCCTGATGGCGGCGATACCCCGGCGGCAAGGAGCGCCACGATTTTCGTCACGGCCACCAGGTCGTCGACCCGACACCGCTCGTCGACTCCGTGGTTGCGGGTCTCGCCGTGGCGGGCTACCCCGTGAATGGTCACCTTAAGGCTAGTGGCCCGGCCGACATGGGCAACGTCGGTGGAGCCATTCACCCCGGCCGGACCTACGGGTACGCCCCGAACGGCCCCAACCAGCCGGCAGACCTCGCTGACCCAGGGGTCGTCTGCCGGGCGCATGAACGCGGGGTAGAAGGGTCGCACCTGGAATTCGCACCGCAACTCCGGGTCCCGCTCTCGGGCCCGACTGATCGCCTCCTCCAGCTCCCGGACACACTCCGCCTCATCCTCCTCGGGGATAAACCGCCGGTCCCCCTCCAGCAGGAACTCCGGAGGCACTACGTTATGTTTTACGCCGCCCCGGGCAATGGTGATGTTCAGAAGCGGGCCAAGATACTGCCGGCCAGCGGTCTTGACCACCTCCGGACCAGCCACCAGCTGGCTCCGCCTCGCCTCGACTTCACGCTTGGTCCTTAAGAGTTCGTTAAGAAGGGAGACGCTATGCTCGATGGGATTCAGGCCCAGAAATGAGCTCCCGGAATGGACGCTGCGGCCGAAGACCCTGATGGTCCAGGTAAAGGCCCCAAGGCTGCCAATGCCGACCGAATCGGCCATCCCATCGCAACTGTGGAACCATTGGCACCCGTCAAAGACCCCGGAATCGACCATGTGCATGAGCCCGGTGTAGGGGCCGACCTCCTCGTCGGTGGTGAGGGCAACGACCGGGCTCACCGCCGGCTCGACCCCAAGCCGGTGAAGGGTCCGGAAGGCCTGAAGGATTGCGGCCGCCCCGGCCTTACTGTCGGCCGCACCCCGGCCCCAGACGTACCCGTCCCGGACAATCGGTTCAAACGGGTCCACGGTCCAGTGGGCCGGCTCGCCGACCGGAACTGTGTCCAGGTGGCAGTAAAAGGCCATTCCCGGCTTGCCGGGAATGGCGAGCCTTGCCAGCAGGTTTGCCCGAATGCCGGTGAGTTCGGGGTAATATTTGCGGCAGCGCGCCTCGAAGACCTCCGGCGGCAGGTCGTAACGGCGGGCGTCGAAACCGAGCCGGCGGAACTCCGGCAGCAGGAATTCAACAATGCGGTCGTAGTTCTCGCCCGGCGGCGTTTGGGTCGGAATTCGGACAAGGCCGATGAGGGTCTCGATAAGTTCGTCCTGCCGGGCGTCGACCTCACGACACATCGCATCGAAGACTGTGTTCATCATCCCTCCTTGCGTCCCGTTCCCCTCGACGGGGTCCGCCCCGCGCCGGGCTTTTTCCTAGCCATCTTCCTCGAAGATATCGGCGTAATGGAGGGGCGGCTGACCCTTCCTGAGCCGCTCAGTGAGCCTGCGCCGGGCAAAAGCCAGGCAGTCCAGGTCCACCAGGTCCGCATGCAATAAAATCGCCCCCTCGATGTAGCGCGGAACAACCGGCGACGTAGGCGAATGGGCAGCCACCAAATGACAGATGTCATCGGGCAACCCCACCTGGCGACCAGTTTCGACCACCAGGTAAGAGTGAGGCAAATTTTTGCCCACCTCGGACCGGCCGTAAGTCCCGTCGGGTTTGCGCTCATATTCGACACACTTGGACGCATCATGGAGAAGCGCGGCAGCCAGCAGGCGGTCGTAATTAACCCGGACACCGTGAAGTTCTTCAAGCGTCCTGGCTATTGCCACGGCGTTCCGGGTGACTGAGCGCGTGTGGTCGATCAGTGAGACGTCCGGTATGTCCGGCATGAAGAACGCTTCAGTCAGGTCCGAATACCCGCTGAGCTCCCACAGCTTGAGCCAGACGGCCGCCACCTGCTCCTTTAGCCGCGGGTCACTGATCTGCCCAATTTCGGGGAGTAACCCGGCTATCTTCGAGATATCCTGGTCGCTTAATGAGGCTCGATTGCCCATAATCCCAGCCTCATCAGCAGGCTTCAGCGCTGGCCCCACTTCGGCATCGGCCAGATGACTTCCCGGGTGGCGAGGTCGAAGGGCCAGACGGTGTAATACTGCCCCCCAACTATCTGAAGCACCACCCCCTGGGCGTAAACGTTCTGGTTGGTCTTCTGGTCAAACCTGACCCCCTTCCAGGGCATAATGACCTGGTCGCCCGGGATGTCCGTTTGAACCAGCGCCTGCCGGATCGCCTCTGGCTCCACCGACCTCGCCCGGTTGATAGCCTCGGCCAGGACGACCGTGCCGGTGAACGCGGCTGCCACCAGGTCGTTCATGGCCCGGCCGGCCTTCCTCCGGTAAATTTCGGCCACGGCCTTTGCAATCGGCTTTTTCTCGGCGCTGTCCGCTGACCACCCGGCCCTCGTTATGACGTAATCGCCGTCCTTGCCCAGGGTCTTCGGGTATTCCGGGTCAACAAAGCCCGCGTCCTGGGCAAGGATCGCCTGCGGCGCATAATCCAGCTGCTTATAAGTGCGCATAAACAGGATCGCATCCGAAGTGTAGGATGCCTGCATCAAAATATCCGGATTCGCCGCCTTCAGACGCTGAACCTCACTCGTAACGTCGGAAGTGTTCGCCGGGTAAGTGACCTCAACCACGACCTCATAACCGTATTCCTGGGCAAACTGCCTGGTAAGCTTGTTAACGTCCGTTCCCCAGAGGGTGTTCTCGTTGACAATGCCAATCGTTCTGACCTTGGTCCCCTTTGTCCGTTCAAGGTCGCGAAGGATGTCGAAGAGGTGCTTGCCAAAAATTCCATCGTGGGGCCAGGTCCGGAAGAACCACCTGAACCCCCGTTCGGTCAGGCTGGGGGACGACGAGTACGGGGCAACATATGGGACACCCAGTCGCTCGGCAACCTGCGAAGAGGTCGCGGTCGCCGAGCTCTGGTAGGCGCCGAGCAGGGCGACCACCCTTTCCTGAGTTATGAGCCGTTCGGCCTCGGCCTGAGCCTTTTCCGGCGCGCCGCCGTGGTCGGCCCAGGCCACGGTAATCTTCGCGCCACCCAGATTGGGGAGGCCTTCGTCCCGGGCAAGGGGCATGTCGAGGTCGTATTTGTTGTTGATCACATCGACGGCCAGTTCGACCCCTGCCCGGAGCTCAAGGCCGATGCTGGCCGTCGGGCCGGTCAGCGGCCAGATGGCCCCAATCTTAACCTCCTTCGGAGCCGCCGGTCCCGACGGCTGCTGGCCCACGGCCGGGGCCGGCGTCCCCGTTTGGGCACACCCCACCGCCAGGGCCCCAATGAGGCCAGCGAGGCTGGTGTTAAATTCACGCCTGCTTATTCGCCGGGTCATAATTTTCACCTCCGACCAGTTGACGTTTCCGCGCACCGGTGGGCGAACCCGTTCCCGTCAGCGCGCCCGGGGCCGACCGGCCGGCCGCACC
>JAUQQI010000184.1:2588-6338 GCA_030549955.1 Chloroflexota bacterium | reverse complement strand
CAGGCCAATTTGACCGAGCACAAAATGGTGGATAGTCGGCGGGAACAGGACAGTCAACAATAAAATAATCCCAAGACGCCACGGTTCTGGATGAACCTTCCCCGCCCGTCGAAATAGGGACCACCCAGTGACCGTTAGGGCGCCGGTATTAAGTAAGAGCCAGACACTCGAGGCTTGCCGTAACGGCAATAAACCAAGTGGTGCGAAGACGCCGATCGCCTGAGGGAACCAGAGACTGGCCCAGCCAGACCAGGTGAGCCGGCCCCCAGAGATTATTTCTAAAATCCCAACCGGAGAAGCCGGCCTCGGCGAGAACTAAGCTGGCGGCGAAAAGAAACGCCAGCACCAGCCCAACGCCGATAGGGCCAAGTGCCGCTCGGGCAACCATCCCACGGGGATATAGCACATCATTAATTGTCGTTAGGTAGGTCTTCGCGGTGGCAAAGCTGTTCGAATCCCGGTAGAATCCCACTTGGGAACGGACAATGCCTTTTGACGTTCGGGACTTCCATGACCTTGTGAGGCTGCTGGAGGCCCATCCTGAGTGGCGGGCCGAGCTCCGGCGGCTGATTCTTTCAGAGGAGCTGTTGCGTCTGCCGGAGCTTGTCCGGGAGCTGGCTGAGGCCCAGGCCCGGACCGAGGAGCGGCTGGGACGGCTGGAAGAGGCGGTGACTGTCCTGGCTGAGGCCCAGCGGGGGACGGCGGAGACGGTTCGTCAGCTGGCGGAAGCCCAGCGCCGGCATTACGAGGAGTTTGCTGCCTATCGGGCCGAGACCGACCGGCGTTTCGCGGAGCTGGCCGGGGCCCAAGCCCGGACGGAAAGGCGGCTGGCGGAACTCATCGGCGAAGTGGGCCAGCTTCGGGGCCGCGAACTGGAACGCCGCTTTCGGGAGCGGGCCCCAGCCTTCCTCGGAACTGCTGGCTTCCGCAGGGTCCGGGTCATTCCGACCGAGGAGCTTGCCGGACAGCTTGATGAGCTGGAGGAGCAGGGACGCCTCTCCCCCGACGAGCGCGACCGGCTGCTCCGAACCGACCTCATCGCCCGGGCGGTCTCCAAAACCGACCCCGAACGCCGGGAGGTCTGGCTGGCCGTTGAGGTCTCGACCACTGTGGACGTTGCCGACATCGAAAGGGCCGCCCGCTCGGCCGAAATCTTAGGCCGGGCCCTGGGTGTGAGCGCCCGACCGGTTGCGGCCGGGGTCCGCATCCTGCCCCGGGCCAGGGTCCTAGCTGAAGAACACAACGTCGTCCTCATCACCAACGGGACCGTGGAGCCGGATTAGGGCGGGCCCGACCCCCACATCACGTCCACCTGACCCCGACCAGGGCAGCTGCCGGAAGGCCCCACCGGTGACCGTGCCCGGTGCGGGAGCCCCTCTCCCGGGCCCCGGACATCCTCACCTCCTGCTCCGCCGACAGCCGGCGGGACGGCTGCCTGGCATCGCTGCCGCTGACGACGCGGCCCTCACCTCTGGCACGCAGCACCTTTGGGGACTGCGTGCTTGGGCCGCCGACCGGCAGCCCGGCCATCGATGCGGGCCATAACGCCACCTGTGCCGCCCCGCTGGTGAACAACCAGTCCCAGAACGGTGTGGTGCGCCCCCAGGACGGGGATGGCAACGGCGTGGCGGTCTGCGACATCGGCTCCTACGAAGCCCCAGCTCTGACGCTCCCTGCAGCGATATTCACGCCCACACCGACGCCGGATCCCGCACAGCCGTTGACCGTCCGGACGAAGAACCCGGCCCGTCGCCTTCGGCGACTAAGCAACATAATTTCGCAGGGTAAGGGGCCTTGATTTGACAAAACCCCGCTTCACCCCATCCTTTCGGCAGGCTTTCAGGGCCAATACCCCTCAAAAACCCGGAGGCTGGAGGGTGGAGGCCTTCCTGAGGGGCCTCATACGGGCCGGAAGAAGTCCCCGCACCGTCGAAGGCTATAGAAAGGACCTGGCGGATTTCGTCGCCCGGGTCGAGGGCCGCTACGGGAAACGCTTCGATCCCCGAACGACCCTCCCGGAGGACATGCGGGACTATCGCCAGCATCTTCTGACCGTTCGGAAAGCCGCGCCCTCCACTGTGAACCGCAGGCTGGCCGCCATCCGCTCCTTCTTCGCCTTCCTGGTCGCCACGCAGGCGGTCTCCACCAACCCCGCCACAGGCATCAACGGCGTCAAAATGGTGCGCCCGGCACCCAGGGCCCTTTTGGATGGGGAGCTGCGGCGGCTGCTGCAGGAGGCCGGCCGCTCTTCGAGTCCCCTCCACCGGCGGTGGTGTTTCTCCTTGCCCACACCGGGCTGAGGGCCTCGGAGCTGGGGGGCCTGCGGCTGGGGGACCTCTTCCTCTCGGGCCGAAAGGGGAAGCTTCTCGTGCGCGGGAGAAGGCCCGGGAGGTGCCTTTGAATGGCGAGGCCCGGGAGGCTTTGCAGGAGTGGCTTTCGGTGTGGCCCAGCGTGCCCGATGACCATCTCTTCATCGGCCGGCGGGGGCCGCTCACCCCTCCGGGGGTCTGGCGCATCGTGAAGGAGTATGCCCGGCGGGTGGGGCTGGAAGGGGGTCCATCCCCACGTGTTGCGCCACACCTTCGCGGTCGGGGTGGACCTGGTCCAGGTGGCTCTCGACGACTGCCCGGTATACCCGGCCGTCGGAGAGAGAGTTGGAGGCGGCGGTGGAGCGCTTGGGGTCAGCGACCCTCTGGCTTCCGGGGGTTCACGGCGCTCAAGCCGTGGGCGGGATAACAACCCGCCGGCAGATCCCGGGGCCGACCCCAAGGAGCGGCAGTTTTTCTGGACTATCCGGAACCCCCTCATCGAGGTTCCCGTTGAAGGGGGAATCGGGCTGAGTCAACCTGATGCGCATGTGGAGTGTTGAAGGTATGGAGCTAAAAAATTGCTCCGGAAGAGGTTGCCCCTTATCTGGATCAGGTTACTGACCTGCAAGAAACCCAGTGACTGAAGGCGAAGCTCCGCGACCTGCGACAGGAGTGCCAACCGGCCGATCTAATCACGGGGGATTAAGGAGATCTTCAGCTAAAAATGATTGCGTGGACAGTTCGGCGTATATATTCGCCATTTTCGTCAAAATCCGGAAGAGGCGGTTAAGGCAGTGACACGACTGGCGTTGAATTTCTCCCGTTCGAACAAGAGTTACGAACGACGTTTGAGGTTGAGCCTTTTGTGCGCCCTGTCCCGCGTTGGCCTCGCGACAGCCTCAGCCATCCTCGCCCTCAGCTTTCCCGAGGGATATGCTGTGACCGACTCGTGGGTATGGTTCAAGCTGTTCGGCAAGGGAAAAAGCAGCTTCAGCCTTCAGGATTACGAACATTATCTCGGATGCCTCCGTCCGCTGGCGGAAGCCCTGGGCCGTCCTGTTCAGGAGGTGGAGTATGCCCGCTGGGAGTGGGCGCGAAGGGAACGAGGGGAGAAAAGGTAACCTGCAGCTCTTGGCACTGAACAGTGAAAAAGAGGTGGAACGCGCTTTGTCGCCTTTGACTATGCCCGGTCCCTCGCCCGGCGATCCCGGGTTTCCGGCCCTTCTTTCCGCCACCCGGGATCATTGGGTCGGGATAGGGCCCTCTGGAGCCAGGGCCATTGGCCGGCTGGCAAGCCGGGGTCCCCAGAAGGGCCATGTCCGCCCTACGTCCACCCCGACCGCGGCGCCGTCGGGCGGCAACTGACCTCCGGCTTATCCCACCGTTTTCATTCCGCCCTCGCCGCCCGACATCCCCTACCGGACCTTCCCGGTGGACCACC
>JAUQQI010000184.1:0-2578 GCA_030549955.1 Chloroflexota bacterium | reverse complement strand
TATGGGGACTTCCATAACTGAGGTGTCATGGCCAGACCGGAGCGTCCGACAGGTTTCCCCCGATCGGCTTGAGGATAGCCGGATTTTTAGACGATTGGGGGAACTCTGCTTCGGGCTCGCCGTCGCTGCCGCCCGAGACCTGGCGCAGCCCAGATAACTGGCGTGTAAATGCAGATTATCGAGCTCAGGCTGGTGGCCAGCGAGGCCTTCAGCCCGGTCAGCCCCCGGAAGGTTCCCCTGGCCTCGATGCGGCTTAACCCGGCTTTTACCCTGCCGGGAAAAGGGCGGCGCAACCTGGCAGTCGCCGGCCGCAAACTGAGCTTCGGACCGTGGTTTTGACGGCCGCACATTTATCGCTGGGGTGTACCTAACTGGATTTTCGATGGTGGCCGTAAGCTTGAGGCAGTATTTGCCTTTCCGGGGCGAAGCGCGGCCCATGCCAGTTTTGAGCTGGAGGGGGTCGGGTTCCGGCAGCTGGTGGCCGTGAGGAGCGGGGTGGTTGAGACTGCCGGCCATAAGGACTAGGGCTTACCCTGTGCTCCGGCTTGAGGGCAAGCATGGATGCGTGGTTTTATAAGTTTGCGAAGTTATGAGGTGGCCCAGGAGCTCCTCCAAAAGGTTATGGGCAACGTCCCGCGTAGGCCTTATCTTACAGAATTCCACTGCAAGATGAGCCGGGAGACCATTACCAGATGGTTGAGGCTACAATGGCCAAGGCCGACCTGCCTCTGGTCAAATCTCTGGCGGACCTGGCCTGAAGGAACCCAACCGGGCTTGCAAACAGTAGCCAGACTGCCCGGCCCCGTCAGACGGCATCGGGCAGTGGGTATCCAAACTGACCCCAACACTGGGCCACTGGCGAGCTATGCCATTTAGTGGTCAATAACCGAATTAAACATGCTATTGGGGGCCGAAAGTTTCGGGTTCAGACGCCCCCTACGTTCTGACATCCGGGATGGGTCGGGACGGCACGCTCATGAGGCAGGCATTGGCCGGATTCGCTGGGCGAAGACGCGGTTTACCAGGCAGTTCAGGGCTGTCAGATTAAAGAGCTGGCCGACGGCCGGCCACGCGTTTGCCGGGAAGAGGGTCTGCCGCTGGCCGATCCGGATGTCCAGTTAGACCAGCACAAGGACCGGTGCTAGGCCGCCAGCTCGGGCTGGGCCCGCCCCAGGCCAGAAGGCCGGCCAGGCCCAGGAGGGCGAAATAAGATAGGTCGGTTCTCAACCCGCCCAGGCCCATTAGAAGCAAGCCGGCGGCCCTGGTATTTCTCCAGTCGGCAATGAGCTGCCAGATAAATCCGGCGAGGGCGGCGCCGTAGAGGGGGGCCGGCAGGTAAAAACTGACCCCCAGCGCCCAGACCCCGAGCGCCCGGACCATGAACCCGGCCAGGCTCAGGCCGGCCACCAGCGCCAGACCCGGCATCAGACCGGTGGCCAGGCGGGCAGGGTTCCGGATCGGCAGGTTGGCCGCAAAGAGGCCCAACCCCAGCCCGGTCACTGACGCCTCCGCAACCCCTGTCCAGAACCCCGCCCCGGGCCACGGATTCGGCAGGTGCGACAGGGTCGCCGCCCCGTAGGCGCACCCCGCCAGCAGGGCGAACCGCGGGCCCTCCCGGAGGGCAAAAAGAAGGGCGGTCAGGCTGAGGCCTCCTGACCAGATGAGTGCCAGCGTGCTGTCAGGCCAGACCAGGGACCCGATCGCGAGGGAGGCAGCCGTGGCCAGGGCGGTTATCTCCTGCGGGTTCGGGGCCGCCCTGCGGCTCTGAAGCAACCAGGCGGCGACCGCGAGGAAGCCGACCACAACGGCGGCGTTCAGGGCTGCCGTTCCAAGGAACACGGTGGCGGCAAAGATGGCGTCGGTGACCGCTGTCCTGGGCAGGAACGGTCCGAACCGCAGAATTATCCGGAGGAGTCCGAACTCCACCAGAGCGCCGACCAGCGTCAGCCGAACCAGCCACTCGAAGGTCATTCGCTTAGCGCCTCCCGTTCGAGCTGCCTGAGCCGCAGCGTAAAATCTGCGAGCGCCGGATAAAAGGGCAGGCGGGCCACAGTTTTTAGCCGGGCGCAGAATTGCTCAACCCATTCGCCTAGATGGTCGGCTAAAATTCGCCGGCGGACCTGGCGCCAGGTCAGGGCACCCCCGGTATCGTCGCGACCTAACAGCAGCGCCTCGCGTGCCTGGGTGTGCCCGACCAGTTCCATCAGGATTCCGATATGGTCCGGCAGATCCCGGGTTTCCGGGGCAAGCCTGAGCCCCAGGGCCTTAAGGACTGACCCGAGCTGACTGAGATTCTGGGTCCGGCGATGGGGGCCCGGAAAGTAGCTCGACTCATAAGGCGGGCACCGAACCTCCCGGCTGAAAAGGAAGGTGTGTTCTTCGGCGAGGCCAACCTCAGCCGCCAGCGACGCCCGCAGGGCCCGCCCCAGTCGTTCAGCGGCGTCATCCCCGGAGCCTGCAACCCGCGCCCAGGCGCTGGTGACCACCTGCTCAAACAGACCTTCGGCAAACGTTGCCAGCAGCTCGCCGTTCGGGTAGGCCCATGCCCGACCGGCCGCCTTCCAGACACCGGCCCGGG
>JAUQQI010000294.1:1440-6403 GCA_030549955.1 Chloroflexota bacterium | reverse complement strand
AAGGCCCGGAACCGGTCACCGGGAACCCAGAGGACGACGGTCGGGATTATCGCCCTGGCCGACGCCGGCAAGGGCTGGTCGGCCAGGGCGGCAACCAGGCCCACGAACTCCCCGGCCCCAACGAGGTGCAGGATCGTCTCCGAACCGTCGGCTCCCTGGCGGACGACCTTGACCTGCCCGTCCAGGATGAAGTAACTTCCGCCGGACCGGTCCCCCTCCAGGAAGAGAAAGTCGTTCCGCCCGAGCCGCCGGATTACGCCGGCCCGGACCAGGTCGAGCACCGCCCCGGCCGGCGCCGAATTGAATACCGGCGTCTGAGCGAGCCGGCTCGCAATGTCTTCCGCCCCGGGGAGCTGCTCCCGCACCTCAGCTGCCCTCGAGCCTGGCCTCGAGAAACTCTTTGAGGGCGACGGCATTGTTATGCCCGGCATCCCGGGCGCTGAAAAGAAGGGTTACGTCGCCGGCCCGGGCCGCCTCTAAAAGGGGCCGCCAGGCCCCGGGCCGGGCCTCGAGCTCGGCAAAGTAGCGGGCTTTAAACTCGACCCACTTCGCCGGGTCATGCCCGAACCACCGCCGCAGGCCGTCGCTCGGGGCGACGTCTTTAAGCCAGCCGTCGAGTTTTAAGGCGTCCTTCTTAAAACCCCGGGGCCAGAGCCGTTCAACCAGGAACCGGCGGCCGTCGGAAGGCTCCGCCGGCTCGTAGACCCGCTTGAGCCGGATCATGCCGCTCCCACCGGATTATAACCCCCGGCAACGAGCCCCCGCCTCTCAAGCCGCCCCAGAAGCAGGTGAAAGTAGACCAGACCGCCATAAGGGTCCCAGCGGCCCACCAGGGCCTTCGTCCGGGCATAATCCAGGGTCTGACCAAGGCCCAGCCACCGGCGCAGGCTGTTGCGGGCCCCAGCGTCGTCGCCGGGGAAGACCTCAAGCCGACCCAGGCCCCGCAAAAGCACGTACTCAGCCGTCCACCGGCCGACACCCCGAAGCCGGCAGAGCCGGGCAGCGGCCGTCCCGTTATCGGCGTCGGCCAGACCCTCGAGGTCGAAGCCCCCGGCGACTGCCCCGGCCAGTTCCAGGACAGCCCGGGCCTTCTGCCGGCTGAAGCCCAGGGCCCGCAGCTCGGCCTCGTGGTGGCCGAGCAGGTCTTCCGGCCCCGGGAACGCCCGAAAAGTTTCGCCGGCGGCTTCCAGGGGCGGCCCGAACGCCTCAGCCAGCCGGTTAATGAGGCGGATGCCGAAGTCAAGGCTGACCTGCTGACAGGTAATGGCATTAACCAGCGCCTCGAATACGGTCGGAAATCGGGGCGGCTTAAGACCTCTGAACCGGTTGGCCAGCGGCCCCAGAGCCAGGTCGGAGGCCGCCAGCCGGTAAAATGGCGAAAGGTCGAGTTCAAGTCCCAGTACCCGGCTAAGGACCGCCCGGATGGCCAGTGCCTCCCGGTCCGAAAGGTCGGGACCCTGGACTTCCACTTCAAGGGCGGGCTGTTCCGGGCCCCGGGCCTGGATGACCCTGACCAGCCGGGGCCGCCCGGCCGTGACCAGCAGGCGCCGGTAGCAGTTGCCATCCCAGCGGTCGAGGTGGTTCTCGGCCCGGCGGCGCAGGGCCCAGACCGTCAGGTCCAGCCGGAACGGGGGCACCGCCCCGAGGTAAAACTTGAGGGCCGGGGCCATCCGGGACAGGCTTAGTCCTCCCCTTCCGGCGGAATTCGGAAGGCGACGGCGAGCCGGTTCCAGCCGTTGATCGCAATAACGGCCATGGTCAGGTCGACGAGCTCCCGCTCGGTAAAGTGACGGCAGGCTTCTGCGTAGACGTCATCGGGGACCCGGCTCTCCGGTAGAAGGGTTACGGCCTCGGCCCAGGCCAGGGCCGCCCGCTCCCGGGCCGAGAAAAACGGGGCATCCCGCCAGGCGCTCAGGGCGTAGAGGCGCCGTTCGGCCTCCCCGGCGGAGCAGGCCCGGCGGGTGTGCAGGTCGATGCAGTAGGCGCACCCATTAATCTGCGAGGCCCGGACCTTGACCAGCTCCAGGAGGGGTGCCTCAAGGCCGCCGGATTTGACATAAGCTTCGAGTTCCCGCATGGCCCGGAGGGCTCCGGGAGCAACCTGCCGGTAATCGATGCGCATGGTTCAGCCTCCCGCTGGTGGTTGGGCAATCAGCGACCTGGTTAGGGTCCCGAATCGGACCGCCACAAGGGTCGCTATCAGGAAGAGGATGACCGCCGCAACATTCAGGATTCCACCCAGTTCCCGCCAGGTTGCGAGGCCAGCCGCGTCCCCGAGGATCCTGGCCGCCAGGGACGCGTGGAGCAGGCTCAGATGAACGTAAAAAGCCGGGTGGAATGGGATGGGGATGCCGGTGACAGCCGGGAAGATGATGAGGGCGTGGCCGAAAATCATCGACATGACGAAGCCCAAAAGGACGGTGTGCAGCGCCCCGTCGTAGAGGGGGCCGGCGGTTGCGTAGGGGCTCAAAACCCACCAGAGGCCCCCGAACCCGAGCCAGAAGAACCCGGCGATAAGGCACAGGGCAATAAACCGCACCTGGCCCGGCCGGCGCACTGTCACCCAGGCGATATCGTATTTAAAGAGCCAGGCGGACATCCCGGCCAGGGCAATCCCGGAGACTCGGCGGCCGGCTTCGGGGGCAAAAAGGCCGGTCAAAAGGCCAGCCACAAGCAGGGCCGTAATCAGCCCGAGGAGTCGACCGGCCTGGAGGGGTCGGGTGGCGACCCGGGTGAGCTCGAGCCGCTCCCCGACGATGGTCAGCACCAGGAAGCCGACCCACCAGCCTACCGCCATCGGAAGGAGCCGGCTGAGAAGCCAGATGAGGTTTCCCCCGGCCCAGAGGACGGCCCCCACGGCCATAACCACGAGACCGGCGTCGCGGTGGCGCTGGGGGACGTGAAAATAGAGGCCGAGCAGCCCGATTGATGCCGCCAGGGTGAGCAGGTGGGGTATGGGGTAGGGAGCGCCCGCTGCCAGGGTGATGGACCCAACAGCCGCGACCGCCGGAGCCAGGTATCCGGCCGGCCGGTTCAGGGCAGCGGCCCGCTCCAGGCTGATGAGGGTTCCGAGGAAACCGGAAACCATCAGGGCCCCGTGGAAGCCGGGGGCGGGAACCGGCAGGTTGAGGCCGAGGCGGATCAGGCCGGTCCCGAGGCCAGAGAGGAGGCCGAGGCCGGCCGGCAACATCAGGAGCCGGCGCAGGCCCAGGTTCCGGGTCATGGCTAGAGTCCCCGGACCAGGATAACCGAGAGCCCGACGATGAGAATCGCGAGCCCCAGGTTGACCCGGGCAAACCAGATCGCGAGCCGCCGGAGCCGGCGGGCCTCGGCCGAGGTCGGGTCTTTGCGGGCGAGTTCATTAGCCCGGACCCCGACCCCAAAGTCGTGGAGGGCCGTGAGAATAAGCACCAGGCCCGCCGCCGCAAACTTCGAGCCGAGGGTGTGGGCGAAGCCGGTCTTCCAGAAGGCCGGGTCAAGAAAAGTCGCCGGGCCGATGCCCCGCAGGAGCAGGATAATAACGCCGGTTACAACCAGGGTGCCGAGGGCGCCCCAGCCAAGGGTCCGGGCCCGCCGGCCGATGAAATCAAGCAGGTCTGGCATAATCGGCCTGAACTGTGGCTGCCGGATGCCGGGGATGACGGCCAGGGCCAGGAAAAGCGAACCCCCAACCCAGCCGGCAGCCGCAAGGAGGTGGATGGCAACGACCAGCAGGTAGAGTTCCCGCATCTCGGACCAATTTTACCCGGTCGGGGCTAGGCGCGGGGCCGGCCAATGCGGACCCGCCAGACCTCGGGCCCCTGCTCGAGATAGGTCCACTCGAAGGCGCCCGGCCGCTCGGCACTGAACTGGTAGTAGAGGGGCTTCGGGTCGTGGTCGTTAACCAGGATGAAGGCCTGCCCCGGCCGGAGGCGGTCGAAGGTTGCGAAGATGAGGGGATGCCGCTCCCGGGGTGGGATGGTCCGGACGTCAAGAATCGGCTCCGCGGCCGACTCCGCCCGGTCTTCAGAAGCCTCCTCGCCGGCGGCGTGCATCTTTTCGAGGACCCTCGCCTGCTCTTCGGCCGGGAGGTGGCCGGCGATGAGGGGCAGGTAAACCCGCTCTTCTTTCTCAAGGTGGAGCAGGAAGATGGCCTTAAGCCCCAGGATGAGCTCCCGGAGAGTTTCCGGGTCGGGCCGGGTCTGGATGCGGCGGATATAGTCTTCGATGAACCCGTGGTCGATGCTCATGGTGGCTGTGGCCCGGCCCCAGGCCTTGACCAGGGGCTCGACAACCGGGTAAAGGTGGGCTTCTTCGGCCCGGGCGTGGCTGAGCAGTTCGCCGGAGAGGAAACTGGTCAGGTCCTGGAAGGCGTCGGGGGAGCCTGTTCTTAACCAGGCGTCGACCTTCTGCCTGAATTTCCGGCGGAGCTCGGCGTGGTGCTCCCGAACGGCATCAGCAAGACTTGCGGTCACTTGACCTTTCCTCCTGCAATTGAATCGGGCCGACCCGGCCCCACAGCTCCAATTTTATGGGTCCGAGGGTCTAAGTTCTTTGCGATAGCGCAATAAGCGCCGCCGGAGCACAAAGTAAAGTTGCCGGTTATTCTCAAGAACACGTCTGAGTTAAAGTCGATTGGACCAAAACTCTGTTAATGTCTATTTACGTGGGTTTAACAGTGATTTAATCGGTCTCCGGTAGCATCGTTATGGACGACGCAATATCCGGGAGCAACATCGATGACCCTCGTTGTAAAAAAACCGGTTATTACAGCAGTCCTGGGCGGTATTCTCGGGCTCTTTCTCCTGATCCAGCTGGTGCCTTACGGCCGCAACCACACGAACCCGCCGGTAGTGGCCGAACCGGCCTGGGACAGTCCCCAGACCAGGGAACTCTTCTTCCGGGCCTGCGGCGACTGCCACAGTAACCAGACTAACTGGCCCTGGTACAGCAACATTGCGCCGGTTTCGTGGCTGGTTCAGCG
>JAUQQI010000294.1:0-1409 GCA_030549955.1 Chloroflexota bacterium | reverse complement strand
AGGAACTGAGGCAGCTCCTGAATGGGCTTGCGCAGACCTTCGGCACCGAGGGTGAGGAGCGGGAACGGGGGGGACGGGGCCGGCGGTAAAAGCGGAGCCCGGGCTGACCCGGCACGCCGTTGACAAAAACTCCCCCGGGGATTATGCTCTGGTTTAGAGTTAAGGTATCTTAATTCTGAACTAGAAAGGGATTAACCGGGACCGGTTGGCCCGCCCGGGCGGGCCGCCGGTATTGTCGACAAGGGGGGAGCCCGAGTGAGCAACGACGTCGATTCGCCGGAACCGGCCCGGACGGCTCGCCGCTGGCGCCTTGCGGACGACGCCGCGACCCGAGACCTGGTCAGGGCGGTCCTGCTCGGGCGGGTCAGGCTTCCATTCTGGCGGCGGGTCCTTGCCTTCCTCGGGCCGGCCTTTGTCGCGTCCGTGGCCTATATGGACCCCGGCAACTTCGCGACCAATATTTCGGCCGGAGCCCGCTACGGCTACATGCTGCTGTGGGTCGTGGCCATGAGCAACCTCATGGCGATGCTTATTCAGGCCCTCTCGGCCAAGCTCGGGATTGCGACCGGGCAGAGTTTGCCCGAGGTCATTCGGGACCATTTCCCGGCGCCTGTGGTCGTCTTCCTGTGGGTTGTCGCCGAGCTGGTAGCGATGGCCACCGACCTGGCCGAGTTTCTGGGGGCGGCCCTGGGGCTAAATCTTCTTTTCGGGATTCCGATGTTCCCGGCGGCCCTGGTCACCGGCTTACTGGCCTTCATTATTCTGAGCCTCGAGCACTATGGCTTCCGGCCTCTCGAGGCCGCGATTATCTTCTTCGTCGGGATCATCGCCCTCTGCTATCTTATCGAGATCGGCTTCTTCGCCCACCCGGACTGGGGAGAGATCGGGCTGGCGGTTATACGCCCGCGACTTATGGATACCGAGAGCCTGCTCCTTGCCGTTGGCATCCTCGGGGCGACGGTCATGCCCCATGTCATCTACCTGCACTCAGCCCTGACCCAGGGGCGGCTCGTGGTTCAGACTGCGGCTGCCCGCCAGACCATCTTTCGCTACGAGGTTATCGATGTTATTCTTGCGATGGGGATTGCCGGGCTTATAAACGGGGCCATGCTGATTATGGCGGCGGCGACCTTCCACCTGAGCGGCTACCATGAGCTCACGGAGCTTACGGATGCTTACCTTACCCTCCGGCCGCTTCTGGGGCCGCTGGCCGCAACGGTCTTCGCCATCTCTCTGCTGGCTTCGGGCCTTTCGTCTTCGACAGTCGGCACCATGGCCGGGCAGGTGATCATGCAGGGCTTCTTGCGTCGAAAGATTCCGATCTGGCTGCGCCGGCTGGTCACGATGGCCCCGGCCATTGCGGTCATCGGGCTGGGCTTTGACCCGACCCGGACCCTGGTGCTGAGCCA
>JAUQQI010000217.1:5091-6476 GCA_030549955.1 Chloroflexota bacterium | reverse complement strand
TCTGCAGGCCCGGGACGGCCCGGTCGGGGCGGCGGTCAGGACCCGGCCGGGGGCCCCGCCGGTCTACGTCTCGGTCGGCCACCGGCTCGATGTCGAGGCGGCGGTTGAATGGACCCTTGCCTGCGTAAAGGACCACCGGCTTCCGGAGCCGACCCGGCTGGCCGACCTGGCGTCCCGGGGTCGGCTGAGCTTCCCCGGTCAGCTGGCCCTCTGGTAATCCCGGGCGGCTTGTAATCGGGCGGTCCGGCGTGGTAAGTCATTAAGTAGGGGGTCGGCTTCTCCGGCCCGCAAACTGGAGGCCCGATTAGGATGGCTGAAATCGTAGACAAGCTCGAAGAGCTTCTCCGCCGAATTCAAGACCTCACGGTGCGTCTTTGACATCCCGGGTCTGGAGCAGGAGATCGCCCGCCTTGAGGCTGAGACGGCACACCCGGAGTTCTGGGCCGATTCCGCCTCGGCTCAGGCCACCCTTGTTCAGCTCGCCCGGCTGAAGGAGCAGACTCGGCCCTGGCGTGAGCTTGAAGGCCGGGTGAAAGAGTTGCTCGAACTGGCCCGGCTCGCCGAGGAGGAAGGTGAGGAGTCCTTGTTCGAGGAGATCCGGGCCGAAGTCGGCAAGCTAATCCACCGCCTCGAACAGCTCGAATTTCAGCAGTATTTCGCCGGCGAGTACGATGCGAACGATGCCCTGCTCTCGGTCCACGCCGGCGCCGGGGGCACCGATTCCCAGGACTGGGCCGAGATGCTCCTCCGGATGTACCTGCGGTGGGCCCAGGACCACAGCTTCGAGACAGAGGTCCTGGACCTGACCCCGGGCGAAGAAGCCGGCATAAAGAGTGCGACCGTCGAGGTCCGGGGACCCTACGCCTACGGCTACCTCCGGGGGGAAAAGGGCGTCCACCGGCTTGTTCGCCTCTCGCCCTTTGATGCGGCCCACCGGCGGCACACATCTTTTGCGCTGGTGGAGGTCCTGCCCGTTGTCGAGCGGGATGTTCGGGTTGAAATCCGGCCCGAAGACCTGAAAATTGACCGGTTCCGGGCGAGTGGGCCGGGCGGTCAGAACGTCCAGAAGGTCAGCACCGCCGTCCGGGTAACCCACATCCCAACCGGGATCGTTGTCGCCTGCCAGTCCGAGCGGTCCCAGGCCCAGAACCTCGAAAACGCCCTCAAGATTTTGAGGGCCAAGCTCCTGGAACTGGAGCTTAAGCGCAGGGAAGAGGAGATTGCGAGGCTTCGGGGTGAGCGTATCTCAGCCGAGTGGGGCAACCAGATCCGTTCGTATATCCTCCACCCCTACACCCTGGTCAAGGACCACCGGACCGGCTACGAGACGGCTCAGGCGGACCGGGTTCTCGACGGGGAGCTTGGCAGGGTTACCCGGGAATACC
>JAUQQI010000217.1:0-5081 GCA_030549955.1 Chloroflexota bacterium | reverse complement strand
AATCGATAGCGTCCACCAGGGCCGCCGCCGGGGTCGGCGACGGGGGTGAACGACAATGAACCGGCAGGCCCTTCTGGCTTTAGCGGCGGTTATCGGGCTGCTGGTCGGGGCAGGCATCCACCCGGCCCGGGCCGATTCGACCGTGAACATAAAAGTTGACAACTACATTATCAGCTTTCCAAACGAGGTCGTCTTCAGCCTTGAAGCCGACGCGCCCTTTCAGATAAGCAAGATCACCCTCAACTTCCGGGCCGGAAGCACCCTGGCAACCCGCTACGGCTACCCCGAGTTCACCCCGGGTAACCAGGTAAGAGCGACCTACCGGCTGAAAACGAGCGGCGGCGAGAACAACCAGAATTACCTGCCCCCGTTCACAACGATCCGCTACTGGTACGTGTTTGAGGGGGCCAACGGCGAGCGGGTTCAGACGCCCGAAAAATCGTTCCTTTACCAGGATACGCGCTTTATCTGGAAGACTCTGGAGAAGGACACGGTAACCGTCTTTTACTACGGCGGGGCCGACGCAACGGCCCGGCTTGTCCTCGAGACGGGCCTGCAAACCCTCGACAAAATGGGTCGGGAGGCTGGGATCGGCCTCGAGCGGCCGGTCAAAATCATCCTTTATAACACGAAGCCCGACATGGACGGCGCAATCCCGTTCACGTCAGCAACGAGCCGGCGGGAGCTGATAACCGCTGGGCAGGCCTACTCCGAGCACGACCTCGTGCTGGTCCTCGGGGTCGGCCGGGATGTGGTCCGGACCGTTGCCCACGAGCTCACCCACCTGATCACCCATCAGCTTACGGACAACCCCTACCGGCAGATTCCGGCCTGGCTCAACGAGGGCCTTTCAATGTACGCTGAGGGTGACCTCTACGGCGAGTACAAGCGGGCGCTGGACAATGCCATCCGCCAGGACCGTCTCATGTCGGTAAAGCAGATGACGACGATGCCCGGTCGGCCCGAGGACGTTATCCTCCTCTACGGCGAGGCCCATAGCCTCGTCAAATTCTTAATCGACCGCTACGGACCGGAGAAGATGCGCCAGTTTCTGGCGACCTATAAAGAGGGCACCAACGACGACGATGCCCTCCGGAGGGTCTACGGTTTTGACCGCGACGGCCTCTACGCCCAGTGGCGCCAGAGCCTCGGCCTGCCGCCGCAGCCGGCCGGGGGCGGCGAGGCCCCGGGCGGTGCCGCCCAGCCCGGCCCCCAGGCACCGGGCCAGCCGGCCCCACCCCGCCCGGCACCGACCGCTCAGCCGTCGGCCGCGGCCTTCCCTGTCCTGGCCCTGCTGGGCGCCGCTGTCCTGGGGGTTCTTGGCCTGGCGGTAGTGGCCGGTCTGGTCGTCTTCGTCGTCTCCAGGAACCGTTAGGGGATGGTCGTACGGGTCGGGGCGGCCCTGTTTTTCCTGACGGCCGGGGTCGCCCTGGCTTTCTACACTGTCCGCCCCGGTGGCGTTTCCCTCACGTGCTACCTGGTCGACCGGGAGCCGCCACAGGTTGAGATTCAGGCCCCCACCGGTCCGGTCCGGGGCCGGGTGACGGTTACTGTCGGCGTTTCGGACAACTGCCGGGTTGGGGAAACTCGGGTCTACTTGGACAGCCGGCCCCTGGAGGCGGCCCTCCCGCAACTCGACATTGATACGGCGAAGATTTCCGACGGCGACCACCGGCTCACGGTCGAGGCCGCCGACGTCTCGTTGCGACACAACGTTGCCCGGGCCGAGGCGGTCCTTAAGACCGACAACACCCCGCCGGTCCTGTCGGTTCCGGCCAACCCGGTTTCGGTCAAGCAGGGGGAGGCCCGGCCCGTCGAAATCGTGAGCAATGAGCCCCTGAGCCGGTTGGAGTTTCGGTGGGGGGATGTCACCGTTCCCGTGACGGCGAATCTGAGCGGACTTGCCTTCCCGGTTGCGGCCGGCCCGACCGACCCGCCGGGCACCCGCCGGCTCGAAGTTGCGGCCTGGGACCAGGCCGGCAACGAGGCCCGGCTCACGGTTGAGGTCCGGATTCAGCCGGGTGCTTTCCCGATAGATTATGTCCCGGTGCCCCTGGGACTTACGTCACTGCTCGACCCACAGGTTCTCGCCCAGGAGGAACGTTACCTCGCCGGGGTCTTCAGTCAGGTAACCTGGCCGCCGGGGTGGGGTGGGAGTTTTCGACAGCCGGTGGTCGGCCCGGTCAGTTCGGCCTTCGGGTCGAGGCGAAGCTACGCCGGGGGAGTCCTTTCGGCCCCCCACCTCGGGGTCGACCTGGCTGTTCCGGCCGGGACACCGGTCATTGCGGCCGCCAATGGCCGGGTCGTCCTGGCCGAGCCCTTAAAGGTTCGGGGCAATGCCGTGGTCATCGACCATGGCCTGGGGGTCTACACGGCCTACTATCATTTGAGCGAGGTTCGGGTTCGGCCTGGCCAGGAAGTTCGTGCCGGCGACTTGGTCGGGATGGTGGGCAGTACCGGCCTTGCGACCGGTCCCCACCTGCACTGGGAGCTGAGGGTTTTCGGGATTCCGGCCAACCCCCTCGACTGGGTTGGGCCCAACCACTAGACTAGCCCGGTCGGAATTCGCCCTCGATGGGCCCTTCCTCCCGGCCGCCAGTCTCCGGGCCGCCGGTGCCGGTTGTGCCCGTAGCCTGATAGAGGTGGGTGCCGACCTGGCTCAGGGACCGCTCCAGCTCCTCGACGGCCCGCTGCAGGTCCCAGAACTGCTCGGTATCCATCAGGGACCGGACCCGCTGGATCTTTTCCTCGACGTCGGTCCGGAGGCTCGCCGGGATCCGCTCGCCGTGCTCGCGGAGGGTGCGCTCCGCCGTATAGATGAGGGAGTCGGCCCGGTTCCGCAGTTCGATGAGCTCCCGCCGGCGCCGGTCCTCCTCGGCGTGGGTCTCAGCCTCCTTGACCATCCGCTCGATCTCCTCCTTGGTCAGGCCGCTGGAGGGTTGAACGACGACCCGCTGCTGGCGGCCGGTGGCCATGTCCTTGGCTGAGACGGTCAGGATGCCGTTGGCGTCGATCTCGAAGGTCACCTCGATCTGGGGCACGCCCCGCGGGGCCGGGGGGATGCCGTCCAGGATGAATCGGGCGACGCTCCGGTTGTCCCGGGCGAGGGGCCGCTCACCCTGGAGGACGTGAATCTCGACCGAGGTCTGATTGTCAGCCGCGGTCGTAAAGATCTGGCTCTTGCGAACCGGGATGGTCGTGTTCCGGGGGATGATCGGCGTCATCACCCCGCCCAGGGTCTCAATCCCGAGGGTGAGGGGCGTCACATCGAGGAGCAGGATATCCTTGACCTGTCCCTGGAGCACCCCGGCCTGGATTGCGGCCCCGACCGCAACGACCTCGTCGGGGTTCACGCCCTTGTGGGGCTCCTTCCCGAAGAGCTTGCGGACCCGCTCCTGAACCAGGGGCATCCTGGTCTGGCCGCCAACCAGGACGACCTCGTTTACCTGCTCCGGTTTAATCCCGGCGTCCTGGAGGGCCTGCATGACCGGACCGACGGTCCGGTCGACCAGGTCCATGGTGAGCTGTTCGAGCTTGGCCCGGGTCAGGGTCAGGAGCAGGTGCTTCGGGCCGCTCGCATCGGCGGTGATGAACGGCAGGTTGATTTCCGTCTGCATCACCGTCGACAGCTCAATCTTGGCCTTTTCGGCGGCCTCCTTGAGCCGCTGAAGGGCCATCCGGTCCTGACGGAGGTCGATGCCGTGCTCCTTCTTGAACTCCTCGCAGACCCAGTCGATGATCCGCTGGTCGAAGTCGTCGCCCCCGAGGAAGGTGTCGCCGGCCGTGGCCAGCACCTCGAAAACGCCCTCGCCAACCCGCAGGATCGAGATATCGAACGTGCCACCGCCGAGGTCGTAAACGGCGATGATCTCGTCCTTAGGCCGCTTATCCAGGCCGTAAGCCAGCGAGGCGGCCGTCGGCTCGTTGATGATCCGGACGACTTCGAGGCCGGCAATGGTGCCGGCGTCCTTGGTGGCCTGACGCTGGGCGTCGTTAAAGTAGGCCGGGACGGTGATGACGGCCTTGGTGATCTTCTCGCCCAGTTTCGCCTCGGCGTCCATCTTGAGCTTCTGGAGGACCATGGCCGAGATCTCCTGGGGCGAGTACTCCCGGCCGCCCATCACGACCCGGACGTCGCCGTTCGGGGCGGGAACAATCTTATAGGGGAGCCGTTCCCTGGCCCGCTGGACCTCCGGGTCATTGTACTTGCGGCCCATGAGCCGTTTAACCGAGAAGATCGTATTCTCGGGGTTGATAATGGCCTGGCGCTTGGCCAGGATTCCGACCAGCCGCTCCCCGGTCTTCGGATTAACGGCGACAACCGAAGGCGTCAACCGGGACCCCTCGGCATTCTCGATGACGACCGGCTGGTCGCCTTCCCAAATGGCCATCACCGAGTTGGTTGTTCCGAGGTCAATGCCCAGGATACGCGTCATGCTGCGACCTCCGCTGACCGGTCTCGTCCGCGAGTTTTCACTTCTAGCATAGGCCCGGAACACTCTGCGCCGGGTAAGAGAAGTCTTAAAATTTTCTTGGAAAATGGCCCCGCGCGGCCGACCCGCCCAAACCCGGCGGGGTCGCCGGGGCAGGGGGTGCAGGCCGACCAAACGCGGGGGTTGATAACAATTGCCCTTTCAGCAAGTTACCACGGGAGCCGCGAAAATTCAGCGGGTCTACGTGAGGCAGTAGGGGTTAGTGGCCCCGAACGCCCCTACCGGGCGTTCGGCGGCAACTGCCTTGCCGCCCGCCTGCGGAACGGGCCAGAAAGGCCCGGTCTACGAGCACCCGGTCGATGGAACAGCAAGGAAAGACGCTTATGCTTTTCGGGACGGATTGTCAGCCTAACCGGTTACGCTGACAATCCGTTGACCGGTGTGGTTGAGACAATTTCCCCGGTCGGGTCGAAAAGACCGATGCCGGCTCGGACGGCCTCATCCTCGACGCCCCGGTAGACCCTCAGGCCCCCCAGGTAAAAGATGAAGGGTCCGGCCAGGCCTGCGGCCTTAAGCCGTGCCAGGTTTTTGGGGTTTCTCAGTTTAGTGGCGGCTTCCCGGATATCCCGAGTCCGGACCCGGGCCCGG
>JAUQQI010000048.1 GCA_030549955.1 Chloroflexota bacterium | reverse complement strand
GTGATGAAGCCGGCCTCGGTGCTCATGCGCCAGCAGCGCTACGGCCGGATTATCACCTTCACATCGACCAGCGGCCTGATTGGGAATGCCGGGCAGGCAAACTACGGGGCGGCTAAATCGGGCATTGCCGGCCTTACCCGTGTTGCGGCCCTGGACCTGGGTCGCTACGGGGTGACCGTAAACAGCATCGCTCCAGCTGCCAACACCCGGATGACGGCCACCATTCCCGACCGGGCTCGCCAGCTCCGCCAGCAAATGGGCACGGGGGCATCAGCCCTCCTCGGGGAAAGCGACCACCCGGCCGTCACCCGCCGCGACCCGGAGGACATCGCCCCGATGGTTGTCTACCTGGCCAGTGAGGAAGCCGGCTGGATCAACGGGCAGGTATTCTTTGTCAGCGGCGGGACCATCGCCCTGATGGCCCAGCCCAGGCCGGGACGGACGATTTTCAAGCCGGGCCGCTGGACCATCGACGAGCTCCGGGTGTTCGTACCGGCCAGGCTCTTTGAGCCGGGATTCGTCTCGCCGGGCCTGCCCCGGCCGGAGGCCCAGCAGGTTGCGCAGCAGACCGGTGGCCAGCCGGCGGCCGGCCCGCCCTCAGGCGGGTGAGGCCGCGCGGTTACCCGCCCCGATGGTGGGGTTGGGGGAAAGGGAGGTGTTTAGCAATATGGTCGAAATGGTGGTGGCGGGAGTGGAAACGACGCTTGAAGGCACAGGCTATGTTGTAGTCCTTCGGGAGAAAGAGGGACACGCGAGGTTTCCGATTGCAGTTGGATTTGCCGAGGCCCGGGCGATCAAGACCGCTCTTCGGGGCGACCCGTGGCCCCAGCCCCACGAGCTCATCCTTAATCTTCTCCGGAGCTTCGGAGCAGTTCTGACCCAGGTCGAAATCCGGACCCTGGCCGGGGGTGTTTGCCACGCCCGCCTCTGCATCTACTGGAAGGGCCGTTGGATTGAGGTCACCTGCCGCCCAAGCGACGGCATTGCCCTGGCCCTTCGCTCCGGTTGTCCCATCCTGGTTGCCGAGGATGTGCTCGCCAAGGCCGGATGGGTGTTATCCTGTATCGGGTCGTCCCGGCCGGCCCCGCCCGTCGACGATGAATCCCTGGCTATCTTCCGGGACTTTGTCAACTCCCTGAACCTCGACAATCACGGCGGAGGTTCCCGGTAACCCCCAGCCTCACGGCCTGGCCTAGACCCGCCGTTTCAGGGCCTCCTGGATCCGCCTTTTAGCCTCACGTTCGGCCTCGTCCCGGCGCTTATCGTAGGCCTTCTTGCCCTTTCCGAGGCCAATTTCAAGCTTTATCCGATTGTCCTTCTCGTAGAGCCTGAGGGGCACACAGGTGTAGCCCTTTTGGGCGAGCTTCCCGATAATGTAAGCAATCTCATCCTTGTGGAGCAAAAGCTTCCGGGGCCGCTCCGGCTCGTGGCCGAACGGGCCTGACGGCTGCCAGGGCGAGATGTGGACATTCCACAGGTAGAGCTCAGCGTCGACGGGCCGCACGAACCCCTCCCGAAGGTTCACCCTACCCTCGCGAATCGACTTCACCTCGCTCCCGGTCAGGACCAGGCCGGCCTCAAAGGTCTCTTCGATATCGTAATCATAGTCGGCCCGCCGGTTTACGGCGAACGTCCGCCCGGTAGACCCGGTCTTCTTTACCATCACTTCACCGATTTCAAGAATTCAAGCAGGAGCCGGTTGAACGCCTCGGCCGACTCCTCCTGGGTCATGTGCCGGCCTGGCAAAATTTCGAGCCGGGCGCCGGGAATCGCGGCCGCAATCTCTTTGGCCATGGCAGGGGGTGTGCCCGGGTCGTCTTCGCCGACGATGACCAGGGTCGGCACCTTAATCGCCCCGAGGCGGGACGTCAGGTCGAGCCGGGCAATGGCCCTCGTCGCAGCGGCGTACGCTTTCGGGTCGTTCGCCTGGAGCATCTGACGGTAGCGCCCGATGACTTCGGGGTGTGCCTGGGCAAAGCCCGGGCTGAACCACCGCTCCAGGGCGAGTTCGACCAGCGGCCCCATCCCCTGGGTCTCGGCAGTCCTGGCCCGCTCTTCGAACTGCTGGCGATTTTCCGGCGGGTAGCGGCTGGACGTATCGGCCAGGACGAGGGATTTCACACGGTCTGGGTAGTTCAGCGCGAAGGTCTGGGCAATCATGCCCCCCATGGAAAGGCCCACCAGGTGGGCCGCCGGAATGCCGAGCAGGTCGAGGAGGGCCGCCAGGTCCTGCGCAAAGAGCTCGAGCGAGTACGGCCCCGGGGGCTTCTCGGTCTGGCCATGCCCCCGAACGTCATAGCGCAAAACCCGAAAGTGGGGCCGCAGCACCCCGAACTGCCGGTCCCACATCCAGTGGCCGGTCCCCAGCGCATGAATTAAGACGACGACCTCTTCTCCTTCCCCTTCGAGCTCGTAGAAACAGCGGATCCCGTTTACTTGCGCAAACATCTCCGACTCCTCCCGGTGGGTTCAAACCGATCGTAGCCTGCGGGCCCGGTCCCTGACAAATTTTTCGGCTACCAGACAGGGGCAAGGACCCGGTAGACGTGGGCGTAGAACTTCCCCAGCTCCCGGCCGAACGTAATCGGGTCCACCGGCTTCGTCGGCTGAACGTGCTCAAAAAATTCGAACTCGGTGTAGGTCAGCCGACCTGGGGCCGGGAAGTCCCGGACGAGCCGCCGGGCCTGGGCGACCGGTATGTTGTTATCGTCCAGGTCGTGCATTACATAAATTCGAGCACGGAGGCGCCCCAGCTTACCCTTTGGCGAAAGCAACCCGATTTCCCGTCGGGCAGCCTCGGGGAGCTGGGCCACCAGTTGCCGGGCGGTTGGCAGGTCAGGAACGGCCGCAAGCCGGTCAGCCACCGGGCCGGCTCCAGCGGCCCGGGCCCGGTCCAGAAGCTGGTTGAAAATTTTGAGGGTGAGGGGGCTTGGGTTCCAGTCAACCCGTTGGCCGTTGACCTCGAACTGACGGGACGCAATTTCGGCCAGAAGCTCCTCCCCATCATAATAAGGGGTCAGGGCGTTGACAAAGGTCACCCGGTCGGCGATCCTCGGGTCGGCCGCAGCCAGCAGGGCCAGGGCCGCGCCCACACAGAAGCCGGCAAACCCGACCCGGTCGGGATCAACTGCCGGGTGGCGGCTGACTACCTGGAACGCGTCGACCAGCCCATCTACCTCCTCGGGGAGAATACGCTCCGCGACCAGGTGGGGCGACTCGAGGACTGCCACCACAAGCCCGCTCCGGGATAGCCCCTCGGCAATCTGAACGACCCTCGGGTCCCGGCTTGCGAGGGGCGCGACCCCGAGAAAAAACAGCACTGCCGGATACCGCCCCGAGTCCGGCGGGCGATAAAGGTCAATCCGGCCTGTGGCCGATGGATAGCGAAATGTGAGCTCCTCCCGGGCGGGCGCCGGCGTAAGGACGTCCAGGGGTCGCAGCTGATTCCCTGGAAAAAGGTGGGGCAGGAGCAGGGCCGTCTTCAACGCCGCCCGGCCCGGCGGCCAGACCAGGGCGGCCGTGCCCACCAGCAGGATGACCAGCAAAACAAGCCCCGTCCGCCGCATCAGTGGGGAAAGAGGCCCCCATCGACCACCAGCGTCTGGCCAGTGATGTAGCGGGCCTCGTCGCTGACGAGAAAGACCACCGCCGCCGCGACCTCTTCCGGCGTGCCGACTCGACCCATGGGGATCAGCCGGCCAAACTCCGCCCGAACTTCGCTCCGCATCGGGCCTGGTTTTGAATCGATAATCCCCGGCGCAACCGCGTTGACCCGAATCCTCGGGGCCCACTCGAGGGCGAGCCGGCGGGTGAGCATTATGACCCCGGCTTTAGCAGCCGCGTAGGCCGCGGAGGGCTCGTAGCCGGGCCGGGGATGGAGCCCGCCCCCGGAAGCAATATTCACGATAACCCCACCCCCTGACCGGTCCAGCATCAGCCGGGCCGCGGCCTGACAGCATAGAAAGACAGCCGAAAGATTCACATTCAGGACACGGTGCCACTCCTCCGTCGAAAGCTGGAGGGCCGGGGTACGGGTAAAGACGGCGGCATTATTCACGAGGATATCAAGGGCCCCGAAACGGGCCTCAACCAGCGCAAAGAGCCGCTGGACTTCCCCGACATCGGCCAGGTCGGCCCTAAAAAGCTCGGCCTGACCGCCGCTGACCCGGACCGCCGCCGCGACCTCCCTGGCTCCGGCTTCCGACCGGTTGAAGTGTATACCAACCCGGACCCCCTGTTCGGCCAGTGCCAGGGCGATGGCCCGGCCGATGCCCCGACCCGCCCCCGTAACAAGGGCCGTCCTGCCCTGAAGGGAAGGATAATTCGCCATTCCCGACGTTAGTGGTGGGCAATGCGGTCGATGTTCCCCGGTCCCGACGGCATTTCCACCAGCGACCTATTGAGTATACGTGATCAATCACCGTCCTGATACCGGCGGGGCGCTGGGCAGGGCTTCCAGGGACGGTTGCGGTTGTGGCGTTGGTTATCCGGCCCCCCAATGAATGGGCTCCCCTCCTCAGGCCCTTGACAGTTCGGGGCCAGCTGGACGATAGTTAAAGCCGGTGCGTTCGTTGGCTGAAGACCGGGTAATCAGGCTGGGCCACCCCTCCTACGTCTGGGGTTTTGGCCAGGAGCGGCGTTTCCAAATGATTGCCGGGGCTGTGCCCCTGACCGGGGCGCGGATCCTGGATATCGGGTGCGGCGTCGGGGCTTTTCTGGGCCGCTTTTTAAAGCTCACGCCCCACGTCATCGGGGTCGAGGTCGACCGGGACCGGGCGGTTCTTGCCGGGCAGGTTGCGCCGGCCGTTGTTCAGGCCGTCGGCGAACACCTTCCGTTCCGGGACGCCACCTTCGATCTTGTCCTGCTGCATGAGGTCCTCGAGCACGTGGACGACGACCGGCGGGTCCTTGCTGAGGCGTGGCGGGTCCTGCGGCCCGGCGGGGACCTGGTTATCTTCGTGCCCAACCGCCTCTGGCCCTTCGAAACCCACGGAATCTTCTGGCGGGGAAAATACCACTTCGGTAACTACCCGTTCGTCAACTACCTGCCCGACCCCCTTCGCAACCGGCTCGCCCCCCACGTTCGGGTCTACAGTTGGCGGCGCCTTCGCAGGCTTCTTTCGGTCCTGCCCGGCCGGGTTGTAGTTCACAGGGGCGTCTTCCCCGGCTTCGATAAGCTCGCCCGCAGGAACCGACTCGTCGCCGGAATCCTCCGGCTCGTCCTCTATGCCCTCGAGCAAACCCCGGCCCACCACTTTGGGCTCTCCCACTTCGTGGTTTACGTGAAGGCCGCCGATACCGGAAGGCGCCGTCAGTAAAGCGTTTCCCGCCGCGCCCTTCAGGTCAGCACGGCCCCGACCGGATTCTGGGCAGCGAACGGGGCTGCAAGTAACCGGTTTTGGATTGCTGTCCCGTTGCCCGGGCCCAGCCGAAGACGCCGGCTTATGACGGCCTAGCCGTGGTTTGCCACCTCGGTCTGCACCCGCTGGATAAACTCGTCGACCGGAATCGGGCCGAGGTTTTCGCCGGTCCGCCGGCGGACGGCCACCGTGCCGGATTCAACTTCCCGATCGCCAACCACCAGCATATACGGCACCTTCTGAAGCTGAGCGTCCCGGATCTTCTGGTTCATCCGGTCAGACCGGTCGTCCGTTTCGACCCGCAACCCCGCAGCCCGCAGCCGATTCTCAACCTGGTAAGCGTACTGGAGATGCCGGTCCGTTATCGGGATTATGACCGCCTGGACCGGAGCAAGCCAGACGGGAAATGCGCCGGCATAGTGCTCGATGAGGATCCCAAAGAAACGTTCCAGCGACCCGAGGAGGGCCCGGTGGATCATGATCGGACGGTGTTCCCGCCCGTCGGGGCCGGTGTACTTCAGGTCAAACCGCTCCGGCTCGTTGAAATCGAACTGGACCGTTGTGCACTGCCAGGCCCGGCCGATGGCGTCCCGGAACCAGATGTCGACCTTCGGCCCGTAAAAGGCCCCACCGCCCTCGTCAATCTTGAAATCCAGGCCCCGGTCCCGCAGGGCCTGCTTGAGGCCCTCGGTAGCCCGGTCCCAGTCCTCAACCCGGCCGACAAATCTCTCGGGCCGGGTCGCCAGGTAAATCTCAAACTCCTTAAAACCGAAGGCTTCCCAGAGCCGGAAGTTCAGGTCGAGCACGCCGATCACTTCGGCCTCGATCTGGTCCGGCCGGCAGAAGATGTGGGCGTCATCCTGGGTGAACCCCCGGACCCGGAGCAGGCCGTGCAACACCCCCGACCGCTCGTACCGGTAGACCGTGCCGAGCTCGCCGAGCCGGACCGGAAGCTCCCGGTAAGACCTCACCCGGCTTTTGTAGATGTAAATGTGGAAAGGGCAGTTCATCGGCTTGAGATAGTACTGCTGGCCCTCAACTTCGATGGGCTGGTACATGTTCTCACGGTAGAAATCGAGGTGGCCGCTCACCTCCCAGAGCCGGGCCCGGCCGATGTGGGGGGTATAGACC
>JAUQQI010000210.1 GCA_030549955.1 Chloroflexota bacterium | reverse complement strand
TTGTTATTACCGGTCAGATTTTATCAGGCCGCCTTTGGCAGGGCAAGGGTTGCCGGCACGTCAAGCTTGATGCCCGGTCCCATCGTCGTGCAGAGGGTGACGGACCGGATGAACTGGCCTTTTGCCCCCGGCGGTCGGGCCTGAACCACGGCATCGATAACGGCGGCCAGGTTTTCGAGAAGCTGCTGCTCGGTGAAGCTGACCTTCCCGATCGGAATGTGCAGGTTAGCGCTCCGGTCCAGGCGGAACTCGACCCGGCCCTTCCGGGCATCCCGGATGGCCCGGGCGAGGTCGTCAACCTGAACTGCTGTACCGGTCCGGGGGTTCGGCATCAGGCCACGGGGGCCGAGAATCCGGCCGAGCTGACTCACCTTGCCCATAACGTCCATGGTCGCGATGGCCACGTCGAAATCGAGCCAACCTTCCCGGACCCTTTGAACGAGCTCGTCAAGGCCAACGTAATCAGCCCCGGCCTCCCGGGCGACCCGTTCGCCGTCGCCCTGGGTAAAGACCAGCACCCGGACCCGCTTTCCAAGGCCGTGGGGCAAAACAACCGCTCCCCGAAGCTGCTGGTCGGCGTGGCGGGGGTCAAGATTCGTCCGGATATGGACCTCCACCGTCTCATCAAAGCCCGCCCGGGCCGTCTGCTTAACGAGCCGGACCGCTTCCTCCGGCAAGTAGCTTCGGCTCCGGTCAACGAGCTTGAGAACTTCCAGGTATTTCTTCCCGCGGCTTGCCATCTCTGGGTACCCTCAATCCACAATTTCGATGCCCATGCTTCGGGCCGAGCCTTCAACCATCCGCATCGCAGCCTCAAGGTCCCTGGTATTGAGGTCAGGCAGCTTCATCTGGGCAATCTCCCGGATCTGCTGGCGAGTCACACGGCCGACCTTCTGGTGACCCGGCGATGTTGCCCCCTTTTCGATTCCGGCCGCCTTCTTCAGGAGGTCGGAGACCGGCGGCGTCTTCGTGACAAAGGTGAACGACCGGTCCTCGTAGATAGTGACGACAACCGGGATAATCATCCCGGCCTGGGCGGCCGTCCGCTCGTTGTACTCTTTGCAGAAGGCCATGATGTTAACCCCGTGGGGGCCCAGGGCCGTGCCCACCGGCGGGGCCGGGGTCGCCTTTCCGGCTGGAATCTGAAGCTTTACAACGGCGCGAACCTTCTTGGCCATTGGTTTTTAGACCGCCAGTTTCAGGATTTCAGAGCCGCTCGACCTGAAGCAAGTCGAGCTCCAGGGGCGTTTCCCGGCCGAAGATCGACACGAGGACCCGGACCTTACCCTTCTCCGGGTAGATTTCGTCGACGACGCCCGTAAAATCGGCAAAGGGCCCGTCAATGATGCGGACCGTCTCGCCCTTCTTGAACCCGATCTTGATCGGCCGCTCCTCTTCGGGCCGACGCATCCGGCTCAGGATCGCCTTAACCTCATCCTCGGAGAGGGGCACCGGCCGGTTTCCGCTCCCAACAAAGCCGGTCACGCCGGGCGTGTTGCGGACGACCTGCCAGCTCTGCTCGTCCAGGACCATCTCAACCAGGATGTAGCCGGGGAAGATCTTGCGCTGAACGGTCCGCCGCTGGCCCTCCCGCAGCTCGACCTCTTCCTCGGTAGGGATGACGATGTTGAAAATCTTGTCCTCCATCCCCATCGACTTGATCCGCTGCCGGAGGTTCGCCTCCACCTTGTTTTCATACCCCGAGTAGGTGTGGACGACGTACCAGGCCCGCTTCGGCTGACCGGCCTCGCGCCCAACCTCGCGGTCCCCGGGTCGAACTTCGACTTTCTCGTCCTGTCGTACTATCTCGTCCATCGTTTTCCTGATTCAGACCGCTTTCACGGAAGTAATAGCCGCTCCATCAGCCAGGCGAAGATCAGGTCGACAGTCCCCAGCAGGGCGCCGACCGCGACCGAGACGACTATAACGACCAAAGTCAGCCTGACCACCTCATCCCGGCTCGGCCAGGTGACCTTCTTTAGCTCGGCAACGACCTCCTGGATAAATCGAAAGCTCAACCGCGGCCGGGGCCGGCGAGCGAGGACGCCTGGCCGCCGCTCGGGCCGGGTCTTTCCCTTTGGTGCCGGCCGGGTTCCCGGTTTAACCGCCATTACCTCGTCTCACGGTGCGCCGTATGCCGCCGGCACCGGGGACAGTACTTCCGGAGTTCGAGCCTGTCCGGGTCATTCCGGCGGTTCTTTTCAGTAGTATAATTCCTCGACCGGCATTCCGTACAGGCGAGGGTGATGATAACCCTGGCCTCGCCCTTCTTGGCCATCTCCGTTCACCCTTATTCGATGATTTTGGTTACGACCCCGGCCCCCACCGTCCGGCCACCCTCCCGGATCGCAAACCTGAGCCCCTCCTCCAGGGCCACCGGCGCGATCAGCTTCACCCGCAGATTCACATTGTCCCCAGGCATCACCATCTCCACCCCCTCAGGCAACACCACCTCCCCAGTCACATCCGTCGTCCGAAAGTAAAACTGCGGCCGGTAACCCGTAAAGAACGGCGTGTGCCGCCCACCCTCCTCCTTCGTCAAAACATAAACCTGCGCCTCAAACTCCGTATGCGGCGTTATCGACCCGGGCTTGGCCAGCACCATCCCCCGCTCAACCTCATCCCGCTCAACCCCCCGAAGCAGACAACCTACATTGTCCCCAGCTATCCCCTCATCCAGAACCTTCCGAAACATCTCTACACTCGTCACCACCGTCCTCCGGGTCGGCCCAAACCCAATTATCTCCACCTCATCCCCAGGCCGTATCCGCCCACGCTCTATCCGCCCCGTCACCACCGTCCCACGCCCCTTGATCCCAAACACGTCCTCGATCGGCATCAAAAACGGCTTGTCTATCGCCCGCTCAGGCTCCGGTATATAGCTGTCCAGCGCTTCAATAAGCTCCCAGATCGGCCGGTACTCCGGCGCATCCGGGTCCTGCGACCCGGACTCCAACGCCTTAAGGGCCGAACCCCTTATCACAGGCACCTCCTCCCCAGGAAATCCATACTTGCTCAAAAGCTCCCGCACCTCCAGCTCCACCAGCTCCAACAGCTCCGGGTCGTCCATCATGTCCACCTTGTTAAGAAAAACCACCATCGCCGGCACCTCAACCTGCCGGGCCAACAACACATGCTCACGGGTCTGCGGCATCGGACCATCCGGCGCCGCCACCACCAGTATCGCACCGTCCATCTGGGCCGCACCCGTTATCATGTTCTTGATGTAATCAGCATGCCCGGGACAATCAATGTGCGCATAGTGGCGCTTCGGACTCTCATACTCCACATGGGCAATCGCTATCGTTATCCCCCGGGCACGCTCCTCCGGAGCCTTGTCTATCTGCTCAAAAGGCGTGTACTGCGCAAGACCCTTAAGCGACAACACCTTCGTTATCGCCGACGTAAGGGTCGTCTTCCCATGGTCAATGTGCCCAATCGTCCCAACATTCACATGCGGCTTCTTCCGCTCAAACTTCGGCTTGGACATCTCAGCCTCCCAGGCGACCTAGCTTTCGTTATCGGCCGGCTAAAGGGGTTTCGGACCGCCCAAATTCCCTGCCGGAACCATTATACGGCCCGGCCCAACTGCCTGTCAATCCCTTTACATAAGTTTGAGGCCGGGTCTTTGCCCGCGCACTGCGGTGGCCTCTTGCCCTACAATCATCGGGGGGTGTGAGTCTGATGAGCCGCGGCGTCTACCCAGCCCACCGGGAAGCCGACGTTGTCCTGCGGGACGGGTCGACGGTCCACGTCCGCCCGGTACGGCCTGAGGACGGCCCTGCCCTGCTCGAATTTTACCGGTCCCTCTCCCTTCAAGCCCGGACATTCCGGTTTTTCTCCCCGGCCGTCAACCTCGAAGCCGCCGCCCGCCGGGATTGCCATGTAGATTATGTCAATTCATTCACCCTGGTGGCGGTCGCCGGGCCTGAGCAGAAGGTTATCGGGGTTGCGTCGTATGTCCGGGTGGACACCGACCGGGCCGAGGTCGGGTTTGCCGTTGCTGACGCTTACCGGGGCCGGGGTCTCGGGACGATTCTCCTCGGCCACCTGGCCGAGATTGCGGCCGCAAACGGCATCAATGTCTTTGAGGCCGTCGTTCTGCCGACGAACTTCGATATGGTCAGTGTCTTCCGTGACTCGGGGTTTCCTGTCCAGCTCCGGGTCGGCCCGGACGAAATTCACGTTACCCTTCCGACGTCCATTACCCCCGAGGCCATGGAACGGTTCGAGCGCCGGGAGCAGGTGGCGACGATAAACGCGCTGCGCAATTTCTTCTACCCCCGGGCGGTGGCCGTCATCGGCGCGTCCCGGGACCGCAATTCGGTTGGCGGGTCCCTCTTCCGCAACCTGCTTGACTTCGGCTTTGAGGGCCCGGTTTACCCGGTCAATATCAACGCCCCGGTCGTCCAGTCGGTGGTAGCCTATCCCACCATTGAGGCCGTGCCCGGCCCGGTGGACCTGGCCGTCATCGCCGTCCCGGCCGCCAGGGTCGCCGAGGTGGCCGGGCAGTGCGGCCGCAAGGGCGTCCGGGCCCTGGTCGTCATCTCGGCCGGATTTGCCGAGGTCGGCGAAGAGGGCCGGGCCCGCCAGGCCGAGCTTCTGCGAATCTGTCGGGCTTACGGCATGCGGCTCATCGGCCCGAACTGCATCGGCATTATAAACACTGACCCCGCCATCCGGCTGAACGCCACCTTCGGGCCGGTGCCCCCGCCAGCCGGCCGGGTCGGGTTTGCGTCCCAGAGCGGGGCCCTTGGTCTGGCGATTATCGACTATGCCCGGACCTTCGACCTGGGCCTCTCCACCTTCGTCTCGATGGGCAACAAGGCCGACATTTCCGGCAACGACCTGCTCAACTACTGGGAAGCCGACCCGAACACCGACGTTATCCTGCTTTATCTGGAATCTTTCGGCAATCCCCGGAAGTTCAGCCGGATCGCCCGCCGGGTTGGTCGGAAGAAGCCCATTGTTGCCGTAAAGAGCGGCCGCTCCAGCGCCGGTGCCCGGGCCACCGCCTCCCACACCGGCGCCATCCTCGCCGCCTCGGACGTCACCGTTGATGCCCTCTTCCGTCAGTCCGGGGTTATCCGGACCGACACCCTCGAAGAGCTTTTTGAAGTCGCCTCCCTCCTGGCCAATCAGCCCCTGCCCCCCGGCCGGCGGGTGGGCATTGTCAGCAACGCCGGCGGCCCGGCCATCCTGGCGGCGGATGCCTGCGAAGCCCAGGGCCTGCAAGTACCCATTCTCGCGCCGGAAACCCAGGGCCGCCTTCGCGGTGTTCTTCCCCCGGAGGCGAGCGTGCTCAACCCGGTCGACATGACCGCGACCGCCACGGCCGACCATTACCGCCAGGCCGTCGAGGCGGTCGCGGCCGACCCTGGGGTTGATGCCCTCATTGTCGTCTTCCTGCCGCCGCTGCGGATCCGCAGTGAGGACGTGGCGGCGGCCATCGTTGAGGGGGCCAGGTATGCCAACAGCCTGGGCAAACCGGTCCTCTCCGTCTTCATTTCTTCCCGGGGCGTCCCCGAAGAGCTCAAGCGGGCCGATATTCGGGTGCCATCGTACGCCTTTCCCGAGGGGGCCGCCATCGCCCTGGCCCACGCCGTCCGGTACGCCGAATGGCGGGCCCGGCCCCTCACCGAACCGCCCCGCTTCGAGGACATCCGGCAGGACGAGGCTGCTGCGATTGTCGCCCGGGCCCTGGGCCAGGGCGGCGGCTGGCTCGGCCCCGATGAGACCTGGCGGCTCCTTCAGTGCTACGGCTTTACCATGGTCCGACAGGTGCTCGGCCGAACCCCCGAAGATGCCGCCCGGGCGGCCGAAGAACTCGGGGGTGAAGTGGTACTTAAGGCCTTCGCGCCCGGCCTGACCCACAAGACCGAGCGGGGAGCCGTCCGCCTCGGCCTGCGGGGTCCCGACCAGGTCCGGGAGGCGGCCATCGAAATGGCCCGCCGGCTCGAGGCCCAGGGCTTTTACGACCTGACGTTTGCGGTCCAGGAGTTTGTTACCGGCGGGGTCGAGATGCTCGCCGGGATGGTCCACGACCGCCACTTCGGCCCGACCATTGTCTGCGGGGCCGGCGGCATCTTTGTTGAGCTGATCAAGGACGTCTCCGTGCGACTTACCCCCCTTACCCGGGAGGATGCGGCCGAGATGGTTCGGGAACTCAAAAGCTACCCGCTCCTTACCGGCTTCAGGGGTTCGGCCCCGGTGGACGTCGCCGCCTTCGAAGAGGCCCTCCTGCGCCTCAGCGCCCTGGCTGAGGACCTGCCCGACGTGGCTGAGCTGGACCTCAACCCGGTCCTGGTCCGGGAGCGGGGCGCGGTGGTCCTCGACGCCCGGATTCGGGTTGAACCCGCCCAGCCGCCCCCACCCCTCGCCGCCCGAACACCCCCTACCTTCTAACTAGCCCGAACGGGCTGGAGAGGCCCGCAAACCGGCCCACCCGCTAACCACCCAATCCGGTAGGCCCGCCCTACCCGGGCGGGGGTTGTACCCGCTGGTGGCTGTCAATATGATTGAGATGGTAACG
>JAUQQI010000189.1:6217-6671 GCA_030549955.1 Chloroflexota bacterium | reverse complement strand
AGACGTAATGCTGCCATCCGCCGTCCCATCCGCCACAAGCCAGCCAAACCGTCCCCCAGTTTAGCCGGGTGCCGCCGCCCCGTCAAGGCCCTGTCGGCCCTTGCCCTTAAAAAGGCGCCACGCCCGGTGGTAACTTTGAACTCAGGGATCGCCCTTGAAGGGGCCCCAGCCGGGAAATCCCATCCCCGAATTGGCCCGGCGGTGGGAAATTCAAGAGCCACCCCAACACACCGAACCGGGCACCCGGCCAAACCGGAAGGCCCGGCCGGTCGTGGCCGGGCCCCGGTTTGATCCCTCGTCCAAGCCTACAGGAAGAGGGGCGACATCACGAGGGTAACGGTCGCCAGGAGCTTGACCAGGACGTGGAGGGACGGGCCGGCGGTATCCTTGAACGGGTCGCCGACCGTGTCGCCGACAACCGCGGCGGCATGGATGGGGGTGCCCTTTTTGACCG
>JAUQQI010000189.1:0-6207 GCA_030549955.1 Chloroflexota bacterium | reverse complement strand
CAGCAGACCGGCCGTGGCGTCGGCCTTGAGGAGGATGCCGACGGCGATGGGCATCCCGACGGCGAGCAGGCCGGGAGCCACCATTTCCCGGAGGGCCGCCCGGGTCGTGATGTCAACGCACCGGGCGAAATCCGGCCGGGAGGTGCCGGCCAGAATGCCGGGGTCGGCCTTGAACTGGCGGCGGACTTCTTCGATGATGGCGGAGGCCGCCTGACCAACCGCCCGGATAGCCAGGGAGCTGAACAGATAAACCAGCATCGACCCGAGCAGGGCCCCGACGAACACTTCAACCTTGGAGAGGTCGACGGCCTGCAGGGGTCGCCCGAGTTCAGCGAGCCGGTCCAGGTAGGCGCTGAAGAGCAGGAAGGCCGCCAGTGCCGCCGACCCGATGGCGTAGCCTTTCGTCAGAGCCTTTGTGGTGTTGCCCACGGCATCAAGCGCATCCAGGATCCGGCGGGCCGAGGCCGGGGCGTGGGACATCTCGCAGATCCCGGCGGCGTTATCGGTGATGGGTCCGAACGTATCCATCGCCAGGATGTAAGCGGCCGTCATCAGCATCCCCATTGTCGCGACGGCCGTTCCGAAGAGGCCGCCGTGGGGCAGGCCGGACATTGTGCCGAACCAGTGGGCCGCCAGCAGGGCCGCCCCAACAACCAGGGCCGTGCTGGCCGTCGTCTCAAACGCCACGGCCATACCCACAATTATCGTTGTGGCCGGACCGGTCCGGGCGGCATCGGCGATCTCCTTAACCGGCCGCCAGGAGCCGGCCGTATAGTACTGGGTAATGTAGACAAAGGCGATGCTGGTGAGGAGACCAACGAGGCCGGCGAAGAAGAACCAGATCCAGGCCTCGCCCAGCATCGTCCGGGTCGTCACGAACAGCAAGATTGCCGACAGGCCGAGGGCGACGTAGTAGCCCCGGTTGAGGGCCCGCATCGGGTCCTCATCCTCCCGGCCCCGGACGAAGAAGAGACCAACGGCCGAGGCCATTAGCCCGAAGGCCCGGACGACCAGCGGGAAGAGGATCCAGGCGTCGTTGCCGGTGGCCCGGGCCACGGCCACGCCCAGGATCATCGCCCCGATGTTCTCGGCCGCGGTCGATTCGAACAGGTCGGCGCCGCGGCCGGCGCAGTCGCCGACATTATCCCCAACCAGGTCGGCAATGACGGCGGCATTCCGGGGGTCGTCCTCGGGGATGCCGGCCTCAACCTTACCGACCAGGTCGGCCCCGACATCGGCGGCCTTGGTGTAAATTCCGCCCCCGAGCTGGGCGAAGAGGGCGACAAAGCTGGCCCCGAACCCGTAGCCGACGATCATGAACGGGGCCTGCCGCATCCCCTCGGACCCGAACAGGGCCCCGTAGAGGGCGAAGATGACCGCAACCCCGATAAGACTCAGGCCGACGACCAGAAAGCCCGAGACCGCCCCGCCCCTCAGGGCGACGTTGATGGCCTCATTCAGGTTGCGCAGGGCGGCGCTGGCCGTCCGGATGTTCGACCGGACGGCCACGTACATCCCAACAAAGCCGGAGATGGCTGACGAGACGGCCCCCACCAGGAAGGCCACCGCCGTGCGCCAGCCGAGCTCGACACTGCGGTCAAAGTAGCCGATAATCGCACCGATAACGACGGCGGTGACGATGGCCAGGAGCAGAATTGTCCGGTACTGGCGATTTAGAAAGGCCATCGCCCCCTCGTAGATCATGTTCGAGACGGCCTGCATGTCCGGGGTGCCCGTATCCCGCCGGAGAACATCCCAGGCGAGATAAGCCACAAGGAAAAGCGTCAAAACCCCTGACAGCGGCACAACCCAGACTAACTCCATTATCGGCATGCCTCCTTTCGAGTTTGGCTACCCGGCTGGGCAGCCGCCGGATTCAGCTTCAGACAAAGAGGGGTGCAAGAACGAGTGAAACGATGCTCATGAGCTTGATCAGGATGTTGAGAGACGGACCTGCGGTGTCCTTGAAGGGATCGCCGACCGTATCCCCAACAACCGCGGCCGCATGAACCGGCGTCGCCTTCTTGATCGGCTGGCCGTTCTCATCAAGGAGATAGCCGGCCTCAATATATTTTTTAGCATTATCCCAGGCCGCGCCGGCGTTTGCCATCGTCACGGCCAGCAAGAAACCGCTCAGGATCGCCCCGAGCAGAAGGCCTCCCAGGGCCGCCGCCCCGAGGGCTAACCCGACAACCGGGGGCACCACCACCGCGAGCAGACCCGGTAAAATCATCTCCCGCAGGGCCGCCCGGGTGCTGATGTCAACGCACCGGGCGTAATCGGGCGAAGCCTCCCCGGTCATAAGGCCCGGAATCTCCTTGAACTGGCGGCGGACCTCATTGACGATTTCAAAGGCCGCCCGGCCGACAGCCGACATCGCCAGGGCCGAGAAGATATAGGGCATCCCCGCCCCAATGAGGGCCCCGACCATCACCCGGACATCCAGGAGGTTCATCAGGTCGAGGCGGACCGCCTGCGAGTAGGCCGCCAGCAGGGCCAGGGCGGTGAGCACGGCCGACCCGATAGCGAACCCTTTGCCGGTGGCCGCGGTAGTGTTGCCCAGCGAGTCCAGGGCATCGGTCCGCTGGCGGACCTCCGGGGGCAGGTGGGTCATCTCGGCAATCCCACCGGCGTTGTCGGCGACCGGCCCGTAGGCGTCGGTGGCCAGGGTAATGCCGAGGGTGGCCAGCATCCCAACCCCGGCCAGGGCAACCCCGTAGAGCCCACCGAAGACATAGGCTACGTAGATTGCGGCGGCCATAATCAGCATCGGCAGAATATTACTCAGCATCCCAACGGCCAGGCCGTTGATGATGACGGTTGCCGGCCCGGTCCGGGCCGCTTGAGCAACCTGCCGGGTCACCCCGTAGGAGTAGGAGGTGAAATATTCGGTGCTCAGGCCGATCGCGACCCCACCCAGCAACCCCGCTACTATCGCCCAGAACAACCCACTGCTAACCCCAAGCCAGAGGACGAGGCCAAGGGCGCCCAGGACCGTGAGGACCGTTGCCGCAAAAACCCCGGACCGGAGGGCATTGAGAAGCCGACCCATCTCCGGCGTCTCCCCAACCCGGACGAAGAAGGTGCCGAGTATTGAGGCAATGATGCCGGCCACTGCCAGCAAAATGGGCAGACCATACGCCGCCTGGCCCCAGGGCGTCATGGCCGCCAGGGCCAGGGCCGCCACAATCGAACCGACATAGGACTCAAAGAGGTCTGCCCCCATCCCGGCGACGTCCCCGACATTGTCGCCGACGTTATCGGCAATGACCGCCGGGTTGCGGGGGTCATCCTCCGGAATGCCGGCTTCGACCTTGCCGACCAGGTCGGCCCCGACATCGGCGGCTTTGGTATAGATTCCACCCCCGACCCGGGCGAAGAGGGCAATCGAAGATGCACCAAAACTGAAGCCGGCGACTATGTTTGGGTCGCCGATGGCCAGGAACAGGGCCGAAAGGCCCAGCACCCCAAGGCCCACAACGGTGATGCCCATAACCGTCCCGCTGGAAAACGCTACCCGGAGGGCGTCGTTAAGACTCCGGATGGCCGCGGCCGCCGTTCGAACATTCGCCCGGACCGCCACATTCATCCCAATAAATCCCGCCAGGGCCGAGCAGAACGCTCCAACCAGGTAACACAGGGCAGTCAGGGGGTGAATGACGAGGCCGAGGATAATTGCCACAATGGCCACAAAGGGGACCAGGGTGCGGTACTCCCGCAAGAGGAAGGCCATCGCGCCGACCTGAACCGCCCGGGAGATATTCACCATCTCCGGCCGGCCGGTATCCTGCTTTAAAACCCAATAAGCTGTCAGACCTGCAAAACCCAGCCCGATAAGCCCACCGATGGGACCTGCAACTGCCAGGTTCATCACCGGCCCCCTTCAAAAGGGTTAGGGAAAAATTTCACGAATAGAATTTTAATCAAACTTACTCGTGCGGCGCTATTATATCCCGTGTGCCCAGATATCTGGCCAGCTCCCACTGCCGCAACGAAATGGTCAGGTCGCCCCGGCTCCGCTCGAGAATGCCCCGCACCTGGTCGGTGAGCCGCCTCAGGCCGCCGGTCATCCCATCGGGATAATCAAGGGTGACCAGCACCTCGTAGATGGTGTCCATCGCCCCGAGAATCGCCTCGGCCCGGTCAAGCTGACCGGTTCGGATCAGGTCGAGCAGGTGGCGTCGAAGCTCGCCGACAGCCTCAGCGAGGCCCTGAACGTAGCTGACGGCTTCGACATCCAGTTCCTCGGGGCCGGGGATCGGGCGGTCGGCGATAACCGACAGGGTCACCCAGGCCTCAACGAGTTCCTTGGCCGCGTCACTGACAAAGCCGGCCCAGAGCACATCCGGGTGTTCGGTCAGGAGCTCGGCCGCGGCCCGGAGTTTCTGCCGGCTCTCAGCCAGGAGGGCTTCGGCGAGGGCAAACTCCCCCCGGTGAGTCGCCCGGATCGCGTTTGCGGCCCCCCGCACCACCTCCCGGGCAAGCCGGAGGGCTTCTTCCCGGGCCGCGTATTTCGCATCCAGATGCTCCCGGATCCGCTCAATGGTCGCCTGGAACTCGGGTGTCCTCAGCATCTTCACATCAGGGCTTTCTCTGCCCGGGCAATGAGTTCGGCGGCGGCCGCGGCGGGGTCGTCGGCGGCGCAGACGGCGCTTATGACCGCAAAGGCGTCGGCTCCGGCCCGAACTACGTCGGCGACGTTTTCGGCCGTAATCCCCCCAATCCCGACCAGCGGCAGACCGAGGCCGGCCGCCCTGATTTCCCGAATCGTTTCGAGGCCAGCCGGTCGGGTGTCAACCTTCGTCGCCGTGGGGAAGATAGACCCGATCCCGACGTAATCGGCCCCGTCGTCCCGGGCCTTCCGGGCCTCGGCCAGGTTGTTCGTCGAGCAACCGATAATCATCGTCGGCGGCAGGATCCGCCTCAGTTCCGCGACCGGCAGGTCCTTCTGACCGACATGAACCCCGTCGGCCTCGACGACAAGGGCCAGGTCGGCGTGGTCATTGACAATAAACAGGACCCCAGCCTGCCGGCAGAGGTCCCGGAGCCGCCGGACCTCCGGCAACATTTCGCCTTTCATTTTTACTTTATCACGGTACTGGATCACCCCGGCGCCAGCCCGAATTGCCGCCTCGGCCACGGCTACCACATCCCGCCCCCGGGTGGCCTGGGGGTCAACAATGAGATAAAGGCCATGGATCCGCCGGCGGGCAAGGTCAAGGGCCGGACGGGTCACGGGTTGGTCGTCCGCTCCGACCACGGGGTTTCATACTCCTTAAGGAGTTCCCCGGACCGGGCCTTCTCAACGACCTCGTCAAAGCCGGGCGGCGGCTCGACCCCCAGCTCCTTAAGCCGCTTTTTGGCCCAGAGGCCGATGTTGCGGCTATCTCTGTAATATTCCTCCGTCGGGTGGTCGATGGCGGACCCGAGCTCTTCCATCCGGTCGGCCTCGGACTTGTGGACCGCAAACCGGGAGAAGAGCCGCTTAAGGCCCCGCCCACCGCACTCGGGGCAAGCCGGCTCGGCCTCGGCCTGCCGGACCGAGAAGTAAAAGATGCTCACCTTTCGGCGGCAGTGCGGGCAAAGGTACTCATAAATCGGCATCGTCAGAAGTCCAGGTCTTCGCCCCCATCTTCGCCGCCGTTTTCGTCGGATTCACCGCCCAGCTCCTCGGGTACTTCGCCGGCCTCGAGCCGGTCGACCATCTCATCGAACTCCGGCCCCAGGTCTTCCCCAAGGGCCTTGCCAAAGCGGCGGGCCCAGCGGGCCACACTGCGGGGGTCGTTTTCATCAAGGTCGGCGAAGTTGCTCGGGTCGGCCAGCTGTTCGAGGCGGTCCTCTTCGGAACGCAGGAAAGCGAAGCTGGAGATGAGTCGGCGGACGGCGCTACTGCCGCAGTGGGAGCAGACCGGCTCGAACACGGTTGATATGCTTGGGACGAAGATGGTGGATTTACGTCTGCACTGGTTACAGCGATACTCGTAGATCGGCATAAGCTAACCGGCCAACGGTTAAAGTTCGCAACCCTTTGATTATATCAATCCCGGCGGGACCTCCACGATGTTTTCGATGTGTTCGATTCGGCCGGGCCGGCCGGCCCGGTCGAGCTCAACCCCGACCAGGTCAAACCGCATCCGCGGGGGGAGTCCCGGCCAGACAGCACAGTACTCCAGGCCGCCTGGAGGCGCCCCCTGAGCTTCCGGCCCG
>JAUQQI010000223.1:4948-6723 GCA_030549955.1 Chloroflexota bacterium | reverse complement strand
GGCTCGGTTGATAACTTCCTCAGGTCGGACCCGGAGCAGGTTCGGACCTGGCTGCTTTCGGTGCCGGGAATCGGGCCGGAAACGGCCGACAGTATCCTGCTGTACGCCGCCGGCCGGCCGTATTTTTCGGGCGATGCCTACACCCGGCGGGTGTTTCTAAGATACGGAATCCTGCCGGAACCTTGGCCGTACGAGGGGACCCGCCGGCTGGTTGAAGCAGCCATTGGGCCCGACCCGGCGGCCCTGGGGGAATTTCACGCCCTCATTGTGGCCCACGGCAAGGCGGTTTGTCAGAAGAGGCCCCGGTGCGGGGTGTGCGCGCCCGGGCCGGGCGGGGTGCCGGGTCGGGCGGGGGGCGGAGGGGGTGGGATTCGAACCCACGATGGGGCTCAGCACCCCATAGCCGTTTTCAAGACGGCCGCCTTAAACCGCTCGGCCACCCCTCCGGTTTATATTTTACCCGGATTCAGGGACCCCCGAGGCCGTTAATCCGGCCGGCCCCCGAGTAGACGTTGAACCGGTCCCCCCGCAAAAAGCCGATGAGGGTCAGGTCGAACTCCCGGGCAAGCTCGACGGCAAGACTGCTCGGCGCCCCGACCGCCGCCAGGACCGGGATCCCGGCCATCACCGCCTTTTGGACCAGCTCGAAACTGGCCCGGCCGCTGACGAGCACAACCGTATTGGATGCCGGCAGTTTTCCGGCAAGCAGTAGGGCACCGATAAGCTTGTCCATCGCATTGTGGCGGCCGACATCCTCCCGGACGAGCAGAAGTTTGCCCCCGGCGTCGAAGAGGGCTGAGGCATGCAGGCCGCCTGTCCGGGCAAAGACCGGCTGGGCCCTTGCCAGGGTCTCAGGTAATCCCAGGAGGATTTCCGGCCGGAGTCTGAAGTCACCGATGGGCCGGTTCGGGCAGACGGTTCGGACCAGCTCGAGGGAGGTCTTGCCGCAGACGCCGCAGCTTGAGGTTGTGTAAACGTTCCGGCTCAGCCGGTCCGGGTCAAACGGGACGCCGGGCCTCAGGTGAACGGTTACGATATTGTACATCTGGGGGCCGTCGACATCGGTGCAGTAGGCGATCTGGTCAATGGCTTCGGGCCCGCTGATGACCCCCTCGCTGTAAAGAAAGCCGGCGGCCAGCTCGAAGTCGTTGCCGGGAGTCCGCATCGTAACGGCGATGCTCTGACGCCGTTCGGTCCCGGCGTCAATGTAGCTGACCCGAATCTCCAGGGGCTCCTCGGTGGCCAGCTCGTCAACCCGGCTGTAAACCGACCCATTGTGGGCGCAGACCAGCCGGGCCAAAACGGTCCGACCGGGCCGTTCGCTCAGCAGCATCTGCCTGCCCCTAAATCCCCGCCAGGTTAAGCTCGACCTTCCGGTAGCCCTGCTCAACAGCCCAGACGTCCAGGGCCAGGGCCGCGAGCTCATCCACTACCGGTACGGCGAGGCCGTATTCGGTCAGGTCCACACTTTTAATATACGCCCTGCAGGTTTCGCAAACTTCGACCCGAACGTGGGCTAGCTCGAAATCCGGGGGCTTGTGGTAAGCAAGCTTTTTAAACTCTTCCTCGCCACAGGCCGGACAGCAGACCCGCTTAAACCGCCACTCGAATCCGCAGAGGGCGCAGATCAGGTATCGTTTGGCCCCGTGGGATTCGGGCCGCAGAACCGAGACCTGCGGCCGGCCGCCGCAGAGAGGGCACCTGGCCGGGCCGGCCGCGACCCGCCACTCGGTTTCGTCATCCGGTGGGAGGAGGGGGCAGTGGGTGGCTAAAAA
>JAUQQI010000223.1:0-4938 GCA_030549955.1 Chloroflexota bacterium | reverse complement strand
CGTAGGGCTGTAAAAACGCTTTCGGGAAAAAGTCGGTTACATCCGGCTCGGCCGGCGACACGGACACGTCCAGGCCCGTGGCCATCCGCCAGTAATCTTTAAGCAGGACCGCCCATTCGTCGGAACCGAACTCGATAAGGAGCTCTTCGGCGGCCCGGACGAGTAGCTCCGGGCCAGTCTGCCTGACGACCACCAGGAACGTGGCAAACTCGGGCAGAAGAACCGGTAGCTGGCGCTCCAGCAGGCCATGGTGAATGGGCCGCCCCTCACCCCAGGGAATTTCTGTCAGGTCAAGTTGCCGGCTGAGTCCTTCGTATAGCCGACCCTGAAAGCGGGCAATTTCCCGATAAAAGTCCAGGACCTGCCGGGCGTAATCGAGCCTGGCGGCCAGCTCGGCGGCCCGCTCGACCCGGCGCCCGAAGCTGAAGACCGGCGTTCGGGCGGCCCGGTCAATCATGGGCCTCTTCGGTGATTACTGCCGAGGTGCCTTCGACCTGCCGGTACCAGCGGCCGTGGTGGGCCCGGGCCCAGGCCCTGCTCACGACCCCCTCGACCATCCCCTGTAGGCTGCCCCGGATGTAGAAGAGGCCCATGTAAATGTGAACGATAAGGGCCCCGATGGCGATGATGGCCATCAGGTCGTGGATGATGAAACTGGCCTGGCGCAGGCCGGCCGTAAACTGCATCGGGAACCAGAGGACAATCCCCGAAAGGAGCAACAGGATTCCGGCAACAATCTGGGTGTAAAAAAGCAGTTTCTGGCCGGCGTTAAACCGGCCCGATTCGGGCACCCCTTCTTCCTGGCCGGTCGCGTACCTGGGGACTGCCTTAAGCCACTCGATGTCGAGCCGGTCCAGGACCATATCCTTTGCCCAGATGCCCAGCATAACCAGCAGGGCCACGATGAAGGCGATGCCGACGTAGGGGTGGACAATCCGGACCAGGGCTGGACCGCCGAGGACGTGGGCGAACCAGAAGAAGGGCGGCCAGAAGAGGGCGAGGCCGCTAAGCATCAGGTAGACGAAGGTAATGGCCACAGCCCAGTGAACGACCCGCTCAAAGAGACTGTAGCGTCGGACCAGGACCCGCCGGCGCTCCCGAACAGCCATTGCTGGACCTCCTCAGAAGTGTCTAGCCGTTGCCGCCGTCGCCCGGGACCGGCTCGGTCGGCCGCGGGGCTGCGCCAGCCTCCACCGGCTCCTCTGCCGGCACCCGGCGGGGGCCGAACCGCAGGTAGTGCAGGATGGCCCCGATGATGCCGCCGAAGATGACCACGTTGCCAAGCCAGCGGAGGCCGCCCTTCCAGACGTCCACGAACGAAACGCTCGGGTCCCGGGGCAGGCCGTAAATCTCCGGCGAATCGCCGTAGGGCAGGACGTAAACGGCGTGGGTGCCGCCGACCCCCGGCGGGTTGTAGACGGCGGCCTTGTCGTAGCCGTTCGCCTTAAGCTGCTCGACCCGGTAGCTGGCCTGGGCCAGCATCTGGTCCCTGGTGCCGAAGCTCAGGCACTTGGTCGGGCAGGCTTTGACGCAGGCCGGCTCGAGGCCGGCGCTCACCCGGTCGGAGCAGAGGGTGCACTTGTAGACCTTGCCGGTGGTCGGGCTCAGCCGCGGAACGTCGAACGGGCAGCCGGTTATGCAGAAGCCGCAGCCGATGCAGTTTTCCTGGACGAAGTCGACGATGCCGTTGGCGTACTGGACGATCGCGCCGGGGGCCGGGCAGGCCCGCAGGCAGCCGGGGTCGCCGCAGTGCATGCACTGGTATTTAGTCAGGGTCCAGATGAGCCGGCCGTCCCGCTGGATTTCGTTGAACTTTATGAGCTGCCAGAAGTTCCAGTCCAGGTCGGGCACCGTCTGATAGGACCCGAAGAAGGGCCGGTTAACATTGGCCGGCAGGTCATTCCACTCCTGGCAGGCAACCTCGCAGGCCTTGCAGCCGATGCAGGATGAGACGTCGATAAGCTTGACGACTTCCGGAACGTTTCTAACGCCCGGCGCCGGGGTGACCGACGCCGAGACTGCCTTTATTGCTGTCGGTTCGAATGCCATCGCAGTCCCCCCTTACGCCTTTTCGACCCGGACCAGGAAGCCCTTGTACTCGGGGCAGAAGGAGTTCGGGTCGAGCACCGTCGGCGTCAGAATATTGGCCGCCCCGCCCTCCTGCCGGCCGAGGCCGATGAACCCCCAGTGGATCGGTATGCCCACCGGGTAGACCGTCCGGCCGTTGACCTGCATCGGCCGTATCCGGCGGGTAATCAGGGCCCGGCCCTTAACCTCGCCCCGGGCCGAGACGACCCGGACCATGTCGCCGTTCTTTATGCCTTTCTCGGCGGCCAGCTCCTCCGGCATCTCGACGAAGAACTCCGGCTGGAGCTGGACCAGGTAGGGGTTGTTCTTGGTCCAGTAGTGGAACATCTCGGTCAGCCGGTAGGTGGTGGCAACGATGGGGAATTCTTCAGCCCGGCCCAGCCGGTCCCATTCGGTGCTCCTGAAGACGACGGCGACCGGGTTCTGGCTTCGCTTCGGATGGAGCAGGTTCGGCACCGGTGACTCGAGGGGCTCATAGAACTCGGCAAAGGGTCCATCAACCAGCACACCCTTCGGGGCAAAGAGCCGGGCTACGCCTTCGGGAATCATGATAAAGGCGCCTAAGCCCTGCTCCGGAGGGGCGGTGATTGGGTAGTCGGGCACGTCGCCAACCCAGCGCTTGCCGTCCCAGAAGATGCCCGGCCGGCTCGGGTCCCACGGCCGGCCCTGGGCGTCGGCCGAAGCCCGGTTGTAGAGAATGCGCCGGTTCGCCGGCCAGTTAAAAGCCCAGTTGTGGAAGAAGCCGAGGCCGGTCGGGTCGTCCAGGCTGCGCCGGGCCATCAGGTTGCCCTCTTCGGTCCAGGAGCCACAGTAGAGCCAGTTCCCGCAGGACGTGGTGCCGTCGTCCTTGAGGGCCGTAAAGAGGGGGAGCTGCTTGCCGGTCGTCAGGTCCTTGCCGTTGATCTCCCGGGCGACCTCCTCTTCGGACGGCGCATACGGGTTGGTATACGGCCAGTCGAGCTTGAGGACCGGGTCGGGGAACCGGCCTCCCTCCTTCTGGTAAAGCTCCCGGACCTTCAGAAAGATCCGGCCGATAATTTCCTGGTCGGCCTTGGCCTCGCCGGGCGGGTCGATGGCCTTCCACTTCCACTGGGCCCAGCGGGCCGAGTTGGTAAACGACCCGGACTTCTCGGCAAAATTGGCGGCCGGCAGGACGAAGACCTCGGTCTTAACGTCCTCGGGCTTCTTGCCGATGGTCGCCAGGATGTCGGGCCGCCAGAAGTAGGCCGTCTCGGTCATGAAGTTCTCGGCGACAACGAGCCACTTGAGCTGGGAGAGGGCGTAGACCACCTTGCGGGTGTGGGGCCCGTTGTTGACCGGGTTCATCCCGAAACTGATGAGGCCGTCGACCCGGCCCTGGGCCATGTGGTCGAAGATAAACGCCCAGCTCCAGTTCTCGAGCCGGCCGGTGGCCGGGTCCTCGGGGAGCTTCGGATGGAGATGGTAAGCAAACTCGTTCTCTCTGGTGGCGGCGTCGCCGTAGAAGGCCTTGAGCTGGCTTACGACGAATTTGGGCATGTTCTGCCAGTAGTTAACGGAGTTGGGCCGGAGGGCCTTCGGGGTTACGGCCTCCAGGAACTGCTGGAGGCTCTGGTGGGGGGCCTTGGGGATCGGGATGTAGCCGGGGGTGTTGTGGTAGCCCATGCCGTTATCGGTGCCGCCCTGGATGTTGGCGTGTCCCCGCAGGGCGTTCACGCCGCCGCCCGGGCGGCCGACATTGCCCAGGATGAGCTGGAGGGTGGCCGCCGCCTTGATGAGCTGGACCGAGAAGCTGTGGTGGGTCCAGCCCAGGGCGTACATCATCGTCCCGGCCTTATCAGGTGGATACGTCGAGGTAAAGATGTCGGCCGCCTTAAGAAAGGCGTCGACGCTGCAGCCGCAGATCTGGGCGACCCGCTCGGGAGTGTAGCGGGAATAGAACTTTTTGAGGAGCTGGAAAACCGAGCGGGGGTGCTGCATTGTCGGGTCGACTTTGGCGTAGCCGCTCTCGTCGTACTCGTAGTCCCAGCTGGTCGGGTCGTATTGCCCCCTGGCCTCGTCCCAACCGGAGAAGACGCCGTTCTCCTCGTCGAACCTGAAGTCCTCCCGGACGATGAAGGGGGCGTTGGTGTGGAGCCGCAGGTACTCCTCGTGGTAGCGGTTGTTGGTCAGGGCATAGTTAATGAGACCACCCAGGAAGGCGATATCCGTCCCGGCCCGAATCTGGACGAAGTGGTCGGCAACGGCCGCCGTACGCTGGAAGCGGATGTCTACGGCCACAAGTTTGGCATTCCGCTTCCGCTTGGCCTCCATCACGAACTTGAAACCGCAGGGGTGATTCTCAGCCGGGTTCCCGCCCATCGCCAGAATGACATCGGCGTTGGCGATGTCGGTCCAGCCGTTGGTCATTGCGCCCCGACCGAACGTGGCGGCCAAACTGGCCACCGTCGGCCCGTGTCATATACGGGCCTGCTGTTCGACGGGTATGATACTCAGACCGGCCCGGAAGGCTTTCTGGATGAGGTAGTTGTTCTCGTTCGAGTCGGTGCAGCCGCCGATGACGGCGATGGCCGTGAGGGCATTAACGATGCGGCCTTTGTGGTCCCGCTCGATGAGCTTGGTGTCCCGGGTGTCCTTAATCAGGCGGGCGATCCGGTCGATAGCCCAGTCCCAGGACTTCTCCTCCCAGCGGTCACTGCCCGGGGCCCGGTAGAGGACCCTGGTAAGCCGCAGGTCATTGACGATGTTGTGCTTTAAGGTTGCGCCCTTAGGGCAGAGGGTACCCCGGTTGATGGGGCTGTCCGGGTCGCTCTCGACGTGAACGAAAGTGGTGCCGGTCACATTGGCGGCCCGGTCGCCGACGGTGCGGAT
>JAUQQI010000021.1 GCA_030549955.1 Chloroflexota bacterium | reverse complement strand
GATTACGGCAGTTGTTACGGTCGCCGACGACGGGGGGAGCTCCGGCCGGCTTCGGGAGGAGCTCGGCATCCTGCCGCCCGGCGACATCCGCAACTGCATCACTGCCCTGGCCACCGCCGAACCCCTTATGACCCGCCTCTTTGAGTACCGGTTCAAGAACGGGGGCGGCCTCGAAGGCCACAGCTTTGGCAACCTCTTTATTGCGGCCCTGACCGAGGTGACCGGCAGTTTCGAGAAGGCAGTCCTGGAGTCGGGCCGGGTCCTCGCGGTCCAGGGCCAGGTCCTTCCGGCGACCCTCGCCGACATCCAGCTCTGCGCCGAACTCGAAAGCGGCGAGGTTATCCGGGGCGAGTCCAAGATCCCGAAGCATCACGGCCGGATCCGGCGGGTCTTCCTGGTTCCACCCGACCCGCCGGCCTACGCGGCGGCCGTTCAGGCCATCCTGGACGCGGACCTGGTTGTCCTCGGGCCCGGAAGCCTCTATACCAGTGTGCTCCCGAACCTCATGGTTTCCGGGATCCGGGAGGCTCTGCGGGCCACCCGGGCCCTGCGGGTCTACGTGTGCAACGTCGCAACCCAAAAGGGGGAAACGGACAATTTCACCGTGGCCGACCACGTGCGGACCCTGGTGGACCAGGCCGGGAGCGGGATTATCGACTGCGTCCTGGCCAACAGCCTGCCGGCCAGGAGCACCCATCCGGAGTGGGACGTCATTAAACCCGAGCCCGGGGGTCCACTGCCGCCGGGAATCAGGCTGGTGTGGGCGCCCGTTATCAACGAGCGTAACCCGCACTACCACGACCCCGACCGGCTTGCCCAGGCGCTGCTGGGCCTTTACTTGCGTTACCGGCGGAACCTGGGCCGGTTCTTCGTCGTCGGCCGCCTTTCAAAGTAGCGGAGCCTGAGCGGGCAAACCCGGACGTCTCAGGATACCATGGCGGCAGCCAGAGTCCTGGCATCGAACCTGCGACACCTGGCCGCGGAGTGGGTCGAGCTGACCCGCCGGTTCGGCAATCCTGCGGCGGACCTGCTGGCCGTGCTTGCCGTCGTCGCGGCGGGGGTCGGCTTTTTCGCCCCCGCCCTCAGGGAGGGAGTGATTTACTACGAGCGGGACACGGTGGTGTTTTACTATCCGGTCCTGGTCGCTGTCCACGAGCGGCTCCAGGAACTCCAGCTGCCCCTCTGGACCCCGCGGATCCTCGCCGGCTATCCCCTCTTCGCCGACGGCGAGGTCGGGGCCTTCTACCCGCCGGTTTTCTTCGGGTCCCTGGTTCTCGGACCCCAATCGCTCTTCATCGGGCTGGTGGCTGGTCACGTGGTTCTCGCCGGCCTCACGATGTACGTCTTCGGCCGGACCCTTCGTTTGAGTCGGGTCGCCGCCATCGCCTCGGCCGGGGCTTACATGCTTTCCGGGTTCACCCTGGCCCAGGTCCACCACCTCAACATCATCTCCGGGCTGGCCTGGGCGCCCCTGGTTTTCGCCTTTGCCGAGCAGGCCCTGACCGGCACCGGTCGCCGCCGGGTCGCGGCTGCGCTGCTGGCTGGGGTCGCCTTCGGCCTCCAGTGCCTGACCGTCCACGTCCAGGTGCCGATGATGACGGGGTTCGGCCTGGCCATCTACGTCGGGGCCCGGGCCTGGATTCAGGGGCTTTTCGCCTTCGCGGCCGGCGGCCCCTTTCCGGCGCAGGTCGCAGACCTGGCGCAACGGGTCGGGTCTGCCCTTGTCGTCCTGGCCGCCGTGCCGGCGGTCGGGGGGATGCTCGGGGCGGTTCAGCTCCTGCCCCTTTACGAACTGGGAACGTTTTCGGTCCGGGCCACCGGCCTGAGCTACGACCTTGCGAGCCGCCACGTCGTCACCCCGCCCCAGCTTCTGACCCTGTTTAACCCCTACTTTTTCCGGACCGCCGACGGCTTCGACTGGTCCCTGTGGTCCCCCTGGGAAACGGCCGTCTACGTCGGGGTTGCAACCCTGTTCCTGGCTGCGACCGGCCTGCTCTTTGGCCGCCCGGCGCTGGGGGTCCCCCTGGGCGGGGTCGGGCTTGGGGGCCTGGCGGTCGCCCTGGCCTACCACGCCCCGGTAAACATCCACCACTTACTCTGGCAGGTCCACCCGTACAATCTGGTCCGGGCCCCCGGTCGGTTCAGCCTGCTCTTCGCCCTCGGGGTGGCAGCCCTCGCCGGCCTTGGGGTCCAGGCGATTCTTGACGCCGGGGTGTGGCGGCGGCGGTTTCTCCTGGGCTGGGTTGCCGCCTGGGTGGCTGGCCTCTGGGCCGGGCGGGAGTTTCTTCGCCAGGCGGCGGAAGAGGTCGCCCATCGGAGTGACCGGGTGTCGGAATGGGTCGCCTACTACCTCTCGCTCCCCCGCATGCTCCGAACGCCGGCAAGGGCTATCACCGAAGACCGGGTCTTTGAGGGGCTCCGGATGAGCCTTTCGCCGGACAACTTCTGGTTCCAGGCCGGGATGGTCTGGCTCGGCATTGCCCTCATGGCCGTTGCGCTGGCCCTGGCAGTCCGTCGGGGACGGGTCGTCGTTGCGGGGGTCCTGCCGGCCGTCATCATGGTCGAACTTCTTCTGGCCGGCCGACCCTTTCACCCGTCGATGCCGGTCGCCACCCTTTCGACTCCCTCTATGGTCGCGGCCGACCTCAAAAAAACCATTCGCGATGGTGAGCGGGTCTTCACCATGCCGGGGGGGCCGACCGAGCCGAACACCCTTTTGCCCCTGGGTGTGAGTGACCTCAACGGGTACACCTCCCTGGTCTACGTCCGCCAGCTGAGCTTCCTTGCGGCTGCCAGCTGGGTGGAAGGGCCTTTGCTTGATGCGGCGGCCGTGAAATACGTCGTTCGCCGGGGCCACTACGTTCCCCTGCCTTCGGCGGACCTGACGGCCTACGACCCGACCCGTCCCCTGCTCAGCGCGACGGCCGGGGGGGCGGCCGCGTCCGTAGGATTCCGGGTCTCGCCGGCCTTCGAGGCTGAAGAGATCCGGGTCATCAGCCTCCTTCAGAACAGCCTTAACGTCGGGCAGGGCACCCCGGTCGGGGAAGTCGTGCTGGTCGGTCCCGGTGGCGAGCAGGCTGAGTTCAGGCTCCTGGCCGGGATCCACACCGCCGAGTGGGCCTACGACCGGGCTGACGTTACACCGGTGGTCAAGCACGCCAAACCGGCGGTCGCGGCCCGGTGGAAGACGGTCGGGTTCGACGCGAATGCCTACCTGGCAAAATTTGCGCTGCCCCGTCCCTTTCCCGTCGCCCGGGTCCTTCTCCGGAGCCTCAGCCCGGCGGCAACCTTCCAGGTTTACGGGCTCAGCCTCGTCAGCTACCGCCGGGGTCAGGTCCATAACCTCGACCCCCTGAGCCGGGAGCGGTTTAACGTCATCCGCTGGGGCGAGGATGGAATTATCCTGGAGAACACCCGGGCCCTCCCCCGGGCGTTCTTGGTCGACCGGTCGGTTGTGCTCCCGCCGGGCAGCGACGTCCTGGCTTTCATGCAGGGCGGCCCTTATGACCCGGCCCAGATGGTGGTTTTCGAAGCCCCGGATGCGCCCCCGGAGTACCTGGTTGACTCCCTTCGGCTGGACTCGCTTCCAAACCGCAACTGGGCCAGCACTATCCGCTGGCTAACCGACGAGCCCGAACGGGTCCGGCTCGAAGTTCAGACCTCGTCCTGGGCCTTTCTGGTCCTGGCCGACACTTATTATCCCGGCTGGACGGCCACCGTTGATGGGGTTCCCGTCCGCATCTACCGGGCCAATTATATCTTCCGGGCCGTGCAGGTCCCGCCCGGCGTCCATCGTGTCGAGTTTGACTACCGGCCGGAGAGCTTCCGGCGGGGTCTCATCATCACCGTCACCAGCGCCGCGACCCTGGGTTTGCTGTTGCTGGAGCTCCGGCTCGACCTCCTCGGTCGGACCAGGCGCTTCCTGCGGGCTGTCCGTGGAATTCGCATGGACCGGCGGGTGAGTCTTAATTGAAGACGGTGCAGGCCGCGCCCGGCATCTCTCCGGCAATTCCCGTCCGGCTGGCGCTGCCCGTCGCCCTCGGGGCCTTCTTTCTTTCGGGATTTGCCGCCCTCCTCTATCAGGTCATCTGGCAGCGGATGCTCGTTATCTTTTCCGGGGCCGATGTCTACTCGGTAACGATAACGGTGGCGGCTTTCATGGCCGGCCTCGGGTGCGGAAGCCTGGCCGGCGGCTATATCGCCGACCGTCTGCCCCGGGGCTGGGCCCTCGCCCTCTTCGGGGCCTCCGAGCTTTCGGTTGCCGGCTTTGCGCTGATAAGCCGGTGGCTCTACTACGACTTTCTTTACGGTCAGCACGGCGACCTGGCCCGAAACCCCCTGACCATGGGAGTCATTCTCTTTCTGAGCATGCTCTTCCCCACCTTCTTTATGGGCATGTCGTTGCCCCTGCTCTCCCGGGCCCTGACTTCGGCCGTCGAGACCGCCCCTGGCACCATTGGGGCCCTGTACGGGGTGAATACTCTCGGCGCCGCCGTGGGCTCCCTGGTGACGACCTGGTTTCTGCTCCGGCGGCTCGACTTTGAATCGGCGCTGCATGCCGGGGTGTCTGCGCGGCGACCGCCATTCCCCTGGGCCTCCTCGCCGTGCCAACCGCGCCCCGGACGGTGGCCCCCCAACTGTCCGACCCGGTTCGGCCGGCCACCGGCCTCGGGTTTGCGGCCTGGGCCGCCGCCTACGGGCTCTCGGGCTTTATAAACCTCTCCCTGGAAATAGTCTGGTTCCGGCTCCTCAGCACGATGCTGAAGGCGACGGCCTTTACATTCGGCACCCTCCTGGCCGTGTACCTGGGCGGACTTGCCCTCGGCACCCTGGCCGGCATCGCCCTGGTGGGCCGGAGTCGGAATCCGGCCCGGACGTTCCTGGTTCTGGAGGCCGGGGTCGGCGCCTATTCCCTGGCGGCGCTGGCCCTTGTCATCGGCCTCATCGACCGGGTTCCGGCCCTGGAGCCCCTCTGGAGGTACTTTGGGGAGTACGAGCCCCTGGACGTTGGCCAGGCCCTCGTTAACCTCCGGGCGTATCTGCTCGGGCTGGCTCCCTTCGACCCGACGTCGGACCGTTTGACCCTGAAGTTTCTGGCCATCTACTTCCTGCTCCCCGCCGCCGTAGTCGGACCCCCAACCCTGCTCATGGGCCTGAGCTTTCCGTTCCTCCAGAAGGCGACTCAGACGGACGCGGCCAGGATCGGCCGCCGGGTCGGCTGGCTTCAGACGGCAAATATTGGCGGCAGTCTGGCCGGCACCGTCGCGACCGGCACCGTTCTGCTCGGGATGCTGGGGACGGCCGATACCCTGCGGCTGCTGGTCGTTCTCAGCGGGGTCTTCTTTTTGATAGCAGGCCTCGGAGGCTCCCTGCCCCGGCGGGCCCTCTGGCTCGGGCCGGCCCTGGGCCTCGGGGCTGCCGCCCTTTTCTGGGCGCCTCCGGCCGACCTGCTCTGGGCAAAGCTCCACGGAACCACCCCTGACCGGGTCCTCTTTTTTGAGGACGGTTCCGGCCTTTCCCTCATCAAGAATGAGCAACCGGATTTCACCGGCCGCTCGTACATCTTCGCTAATGGTCGGGGGGAGAGCTGGGTGCCCTTCGGGGGCGGCCACACCCTGCTCGGGGTCCTGCCGGCGATGCTCCATCCGGCTCCCTACGAGGTCGCGGTCATCGGGCTCGGGTCCGGGGATACCCTCTTTAATATCGCTAGCCGACCTGAGACGACCAGGGTAACGTGCATCGAAATCGTCGCATCCCAGCCCGAGGCGGTGCGGGCCCTGGCCAGACGGCAGGCCTACCGGCCCCTGCAGCTCCTCTGGTCTGACCCCCGGATTGAGCTTGTTATCGGCGACGGCCGGACATACCTGGCCAGGTCCGGCCGTAAATTCGACATCATTGAAGCTGATGCCCTGCGTCCGAACAGCGCCTACGCCGGGAATCTCTACTCACTGGAGTATTTCACCCTGATGCGGCAGCGGCTAAAAGCCGGCGGCCTGGCGGTGACCTGGGTCCCAACCCTGCGGACCCACGACACCTTTGTTAAGGCCTTTCCTTACGTGGTGAGCTTCGGGATTATACTTATCGGGAGCAATGAGCCGATCGTGGTCGACCGGGCGGCTATCGAGCGCCGGCTTGCGGACCCGTTCGTTGTCGACCGCTACCGGGATTCGGGCCTTGATATCCCGGGCGGCCTTCGGTGGCTTCTGGACACCCACCCTCCGACTTTCATTGGGCCGGAATTCGACCGGTCGGCCATTACGGACATAAACCGGGACCTTCAGCCGAAGGATGAGTTTATGGTTGCGGGGAGGGCACCATGACGCGGGTAGTAAGTCTGCCCTTCGGAACCGGTCAGATTGAGGTCGAGGTTCCCGAGCGGGCCCGGATTATCCGGCCGGGCTCGGTTCAGCTCGAGCCCCTGGCTGATTTCCGTTCAGCCCTGGCGGAGGCCCTGAGCCGGCCTCTTGGTCTCCCGCCCCTGGCCGAACTGGTCGGGCCGAACTCCCGGGTTCTGCTGGCCTTTGACGACCCGTGCTCCCCGGCCCGGGGTCCGGTCCGGCAGGTCGCCCTCGAAACCGTCCTGGACGTCCTCGAAGGGGCGGGCGTCCGGCCGGAAAATCTCCGGGCCGTGGTGGCCAATGCCCTCCACCGCAAATTCAGCCGGGCCGAGCTGGCCGCAACCATCGGGCCGGAGCTGGTTGAGCGGCTCGGCGACCAGCTCGCCTGCCACGATGCCGAGGACCCGCCTAACCTGGTTTACCTGGGAAGGACCCCCTCCGGCTACGACGTGGAGGTCCACCGGGCGGTC
>JAUQQI010000100.1:295-6845 GCA_030549955.1 Chloroflexota bacterium | reverse complement strand
CTTCAGCCCCGACCAGATCAGGGACCTGCGGGCCCGGGGTATCGTCGGGTGACTGTGGTATACTTGGGCTGACTTCCGGTAGCCGCCCAGCTTCCCCCGGGCGGACGAACTTGCATTGGCCCGAAAGCTTCGCCTGCTAGCTTACGCTGCCATCATTTTTGCGGGCGCAATCCTGGCCTTTTCAGAGGGACTGCCGGGCCAGGCTTCGGCGGGACCGGCCCTGGTCGTGGCCGAGTTTTTCCCTGACCGGACCCGCCTCTGGCAGGTCCCGGTCACCGGCCCGAAAAACGGCCGTCTGCTCGGTGAGGTCCCCGACCCGACCGGGTACGGCCTGAACGGGGCCGTCTCACCCGATGCCCAGCTTCTGGCTTACCTCATCTGGCCGGGAATCGCCCGGCCTGATACCGGGGCCGAACTCTGGTTGCTCGACCTCCGGACCGGCGGCGGCCGCCGGCTTGCCGTTAAACTCGACCTCTACTGGCCCCCGGTCTGGCGTCCCGACGGCCAGGCCGTCATCGTCCGGCGGTCCGATTACGAAGGCCGCCAATTCAGCCTGGTCGAGGTCGACCTGGCCGGCCGGGAGCGGGAAGTGCACCTCGTCAGGGATGTGGCAGCCGTCTTCCCGCTCGGCTGGGACTTCGCCGGCCGGCTCGTTTCGGCAGTTATCGGGCCCCACAATGAGATTTGGGCCGGGGATGCGCGGTTTAGCCTTCCTGAAGGTACCCCCCGGGATTTCCGGCTTTCCCCCGACGGCCGGACCCTTGTCCTGCGCCTACTCGGCCCCGGCAAGACCGGTCTGCTGGCACTTGACCTGGGCTCGGGGCAGGTCCGGCCGGAGGCCGGCGATGCCTTCGCCTGGGCCCCCGGGTCCGGCCGGACCCGGGTCGAAGCCGGCCGGCTGACGGTTGAGGCCGGCGGCCGGGTGTCGACCCTGACGGCCGTCAGCGGTGATGTTGAACTGCTCGGCTGGGACCCAGCTGGCCGCCACCTGGCCATTCGTAGGGTTAAAGACGATCGGACACAGCTGAGCGTGGTCGATTTAAACGGAGCCGAGCATGTGCTGGCCTTTGCGGGCTACCCCGAATTCCTCGGCTGGGTCGGTGGCGACCGTTAAGCGGTTCGCCATCGTACTCCTGCTTGCCGGCTTACTGGGCCTCTGGCCGGCGCCAAGCCGGGCAGACGACTGCGCCCGGACGGGCGTAATCGACGCCTACCAGCCCCAGGTCGGAGAGGTGGCGGACGCCATGGACCAGGCCGCAGCGAACCAGCTCCGGTTCGACCGGTACACGACAATTCCTGACCTCGGGAAAGGCTGGCCAGAGCCGACGCCCGTCCCGGGAACGGTGCCGCCCACCCTTCTAAAGGCCATCGGCCTTGTCGAATCGAGCTGGTACCAGGCGGCCTACTCGGTGCCCCGGGGCAGTTTTGGCCCGCCTCTCACCCCGAGCGGGGGCTGCGGCTACGGGGTGATGCAGATCACGTCCGGCATGACCCGACCGGGGGAGCTACCCGTCGACGTTCAGCAACGGATCGCCCGGGAATACGCCTACAACATCGCCCGCGGGGCCACCATGCTCGGCTATAAATGGGTTGTTACCCCGGCCGTAGGAACCAATGACCCGGCCGTGCCTGAACACTGGTATTTTGCCGTCTGGGCTTACAATTCGTGGAGCTATCTCAATAACCCGAACAACCCGGCCTACCCCTGGCCCCGACCGCCCTTTGACGGGACCCAGCCCCGGAAGAACTACCCCTACCAGGAGCTGGTGTTCGGCTATGCCAACAACCCCCCTTACGGCCGGTGGCCAAAGCCGTTCCCGGCTCTGGTTCTGCCCCCGCGGGAGTGGGTCGGGGCCACGACCCCGGACAACGCACCCGCCTGGATCCCCGACCCCCGGTCTATCGCGGTGAGCAGTTACCGGGTGGTCCTCTTTGCCGAGTCGGGCGGCGCCCCGGCCCGGGCTATCATCGCCATTACTGACCCGTCCGGCGGGTCGGTGGGCTGGCGGGTGACTGGCAAGGTGGGAGACTGGCTGAGCTACAGCCCCGGCACGGGAACGACCCCGGGCCAACTCACCCTGACCGGGAACCCGGTGGGCCTTGCCAACGGGGTCTATACCGGCCGGGTCGACCTGGTCGGCGACAACCGGCCGGATATAACCATATCCGTCACCATTGAACTCCGGGTCGGGCCTTTCTACCGGACCTTTATGCCCCTCGTCGGACGCGGCCGCCCCTGACGGGCCGGTATAATAGCGGCGGCATGTTCGTCGAGGTCTGCTTTCTACCCCGCCTGCTTCGGAACCCGGCCGGCAAGACCTGCGTCGTTATCGACGTCCTCCGGGCGAGCACGACCCTGGTTGCCGCCTTCGAGCGAGGCCTTGCCCGGGCCGTTATCGCGCCGGGCCCCGGAGCCGCCCGGCGACTGGCCCGGCCGCTCGGACCCGACGTCCTCCTGGGCGGGGAGGTCGGGGGCCTGGCGCCCAGGGGGTTCGACCTGGGAAACTCCCCACTGGAATACCTGCGGGCCGACCTGACCGGCCGGACCCTGGTCTTCGCCACCAGCAACGGCACCCGGGCCCTTCGCCGGGCGGCCGGGGCCGCCGAGGTGCTCGTCGGCTCCCTCGCCAACGCCGGAGCCGTCCTCGACGCCGCCCTGGCCGCCGGTCGGGACGTGGTTTTCGTCTGCGCCGGCCGGGGGCGGGGCCGGGCCTTCGGCCTCGACGACGCCTTCACGGCCGGGTTTTTCGTCGATGAGCTTGTCCGCCGGGTTGGGGCATCCCCCGTGCCGGCCCCCGACATTGACCTGCCCGGCCAGAGCCCGCCAAACCAGCTGGTGCTCGACGACTCGGCGGTAGCCGCCCGGCAGGTCTGCTTCGGCTTTGGCCGGGACCCGCTGGCCGCCTTCCGGGCCAGCGCCCACGGCTATCGGCTCATCCAGATGGGCCTCGGGGCCGACGTCGAATTTGCGGCCCGGGTCGACCTGAGCCGGAAGATCCCCCGGCTTACCGTTTGCAACGGCCGGTTCGAGGTGACCTGTGGGTAACCGGGTTCGGGGCCTCCTGCTGGACCTGGGCCACACGGTCTGGGACATAAAGCTTTCGGCCGACGACTGGCTCGGGGCCTGGCGACGGATTCATGGGCGGCTCCGGCAGCTCAAAGGCGACCGGGTGCCCCCGCCCGAGGTTCTTTACCGGGAGGTCTGGGAACGGATTCTCGGCCGCCGCCTTGCCTACTTCCGGGCCCGGGGCTACCGGGAACTTCCCCCGGAGCTGCTTTTTGCCGAGGCCTTCGACCGGCTTGGCCTCGACCTGCCCCGAACCTTTTATCGGGAATGCCTGGAGACTCTCGCCCGGGCCGAGCTGGACACGACGTGCGTGGCCCCCAGCACCGGTGCCGTTCTTGCCGAAATTCGCGGCCGGGGACTCAAGGTCGGCCTGGTCTCCAACACCATGTACCCGGCCGAGCTTCTGCGGGCCCGCCTTGATGAACTCGGCCTCAGGGACCATTTTGACGTGCTCGCCTTCTCGTCGGAGGTCGGCTGGCGGAAGCCCCACCCGGCCATCTTTCAGTTTGCCCTCGACCGGCTCCGGGTCGGCCCGGCCGAGACAGTTTTTGTCGGGGACCGGGTTTACGAGGACGTCGGCGGGGCCCTCCGGGCCGGCCTGCAGCCGGTGCTCACCCACCAGTTCCGGCAGGAAGACCCACCTCCCGGCGTCCCCGTGATTCGCCGGCTGGCTGAGCTTCTCGAGTTAGACGCCGTTCTGACCGGGCTCAGGCCGCCGTGGGCGTGCGGCGTGGCGCCGGGCGAGTTCGGCCCAGACGTCGGCAGGCCGGAGCCCCCGGGCAGCCAGTAGCACCAGGCTGTGAAACCAGAGGTCGGCCAGCTCCCGGATGAGGGCTTCCCGGTCGTCGTTTTTGGCCGCGATGACCGTTTCGGTCGCCTCTTCCCCCACCTTCTGGGCCACCCGGTCGATGCCGCCGGCCAGGAGCGTCGAAACGTAGCTTTCGGGCCGAGGGTTTTCCTGCCGGTCAAGGATGACCCGGAAGAGGGCTTCTGAGACCCGAGTCAAGGGAAGCCACTCATCTTCGGGGCCGGAAATCCTGTTGAAAAAGCACGACTCAGCCCCGGTGTGGCAGGTCGGGCCGGCCGGCTCCGCCAGAATCAGGACCGCGTCTCCGTCACAATCAGTGAGCACCTGCCGGACCCGGAGCTCATTGCCCGAGGCCTCGCCCTTCTGCCAGAGGCGCTGACGGCTCCGGCTGTAAAACCAGACCCGGCCGGTGGCCAGGGTCCGCTCGAAAGCCTGCCGGTCCTGGTAACCGAGCATCAGCACCCGGCCGCTGTTAACATCCTGAACAATGGCCGGAATCAGGCCAGCCTCATCAGACTTTAAACCCTCAAAAGTTGTGGCCATTCTCCCCTTTCTCCCGGACTCCCGGGTAGCAAGTCGACCTGGGCCCTGCCTCCCCGGCAGAGGCCCGGAAAGGGTCGGGCGCCTTCCGCAAGACGCCCACCACCTGCTCAGGGCCGACCAGCGCCTGCTCGGGAACGAGTATACCTCTTAAAGCTAAAGCCGCCCTACCCCCCTTAAGGTAAACAACTTTAACCGGGTGGTGTTCCAGGACCTCTGGTAGTGCCGAGACCCGGTCGACAATGCCCAGGGGCGAAGGCGAGAGGCGGCCGTATTTTTCCCCAGCGGTCACCACGGGCCGGCCGTTCACAGACGTACGGGGATTCCCCGGGCGGCGAGGAACCGCTTCGCCTCGGCGATGGTTACTTCCCGGTAATGGAAGATACTGGCGGCCAGGACAGCATCAGCCTTGCCCTCGGCAACGGCCAGGTAGAGGTGTTCGAGGCTGCCGGCCCCACCGCTGGCGATGACCGGCACCTGGACGGCCTCCGATACCAGGCGCAGGATCCTGAGGTCATAGCCAGCCCGGGTGCCGTCGGTGTCGATGCTGTTTAAAACGACCTCGCCGGCCCCCAGCTCAACCCCCCGCCGGGCCCACTCCACCGTATCCAGTGCTGTGGACCGGCGGCCGCCCTCGGCGTGGCCCCGGGGGCGGTCGCCCTCCGTCTTCGCATCGATGGACAGGACGACGCACTTGGACCTGAAGGCCGCCGCTCCCCGGGCAAGGAGCGTCGGGTCCTCGATGGCGGCCGTGTTTATCGAGACCTTGTCAGCCCCGGACCGGAGCATGAGCCGCATATCGTCGATGGTCCGCAGGCCGCCGCCCACGGTGAGGGGGATAAAGACCTGGTCGGCAGTGCGGGCGACGACCTCGACCATGGTCTTGCGGCCCTCGGCCGAGGCGGTGATATCGTAGAAAACGAGCTCGTCAGCCCCTTCCCGGTCGTAGTAGGCCGCCAGCTCGACCGGGTCGCCGGCGACCCGGAGTCCGGTAAACCGGACCCCCTTGACGACCCGGCCTGCATCCACGTCAAGGCATGGGATTATACGCTTGGTGAGCATCCTTCCCTAACCCATTCTTCAACCGGCCAGCTGGGGCCCTGCCGTTCAAGACACCAGCGTACCGGGCTCAACCAACGGCTGCCAGAGCCTCTTTCAGGTCGAGCCGGCCCTCATAGAGGGCCCGGCCGAGGATGACCCCCTCAACTCCGAGGGCCTTCAGCGCCCGGATGTCCTCCAGCCCCCCAACCCCACCCCCGACGATGACCGGCACCGACGCCGCGCCCAGGACCTGCCGAACCAGGTCCAGGTTTGCGCCCCCAAGGGTGCCGTCCCGGCCTGCGTCGGTCAGGATTATCCGCCGGACACCGGCAGCCTCCACCCGGCGGACCGCCTCGACCGGGTCAAGGGCAACCGTCGATTCCCAGCCTGAAATCGCAACGTGCCCGTCCCGAACGTCCAGGGCGACGGCAATGCGGTCGCCGAACCGCCGGCAGGCTTCAGCCAGAAAATGCGGGTCGGTGAAGGCCGCCGTGCCAACCACAACCCGGCTGACCCCAAGCCCGAGAAGCTCTTCGACCCGACTCAGGGTTCGCACCCCACCCCCGCACTGGACCGGCACGCTGACCGCCCGGCAGATCGCCCTGATAATGCCCAGGTTTACCGGCTGGCCGGTCCGGGCAGCATCCAGGTCGACGATGTGGAGCCAGCGGGCCCCGGCCTCGGCCCAGGCCCGGGCGACTGCGACCGGGTCGTCGGAATAGACCGTGGCCCGGTCGAAGCGGCCCTGGTAAAGGCGGGCACAGCGGCCCCCAAGGATATCGGTGGCCGGAATGATCAGCACTTTAACCCGACAAACCTCCGGAGAAAGTTTGCGTAGACGGCCAGACCCCAGCGGCTGCTCTTCTCCGGGTGGAACTGAGTCGCCATCAGGTTATCCCGGGCGACCACACTGGCAAAGTCGAGTCCGTAGTCCGTGGTGCCGACGACCAGGGCCGGGTCGGCCGGTTCGGCGTAATAGGCGTGGACGAAATAGAAATAAGTCCCGTCGGGAATGCCGGCAAAGAGGGGGTGCTCCTGCCGGAGCCGAACCTGGTTCCAGCCCATGTGGGGCACCTTCAAACCGTCGGGAAACC
>JAUQQI010000100.1:0-285 GCA_030549955.1 Chloroflexota bacterium | reverse complement strand
AGAAGCGTGAGGCCCAGGCAGACCCCAAGTACCGGCCGGCCTGACCGGCAAAACTCCCGGATCGCACCGTCAAGACCCCGCTCCCGGAGCTGGCGCATGGCCGAACCGGCCGCCCCCACCCCGGGGAAAACCAGGGCGTCGGCCCGGAGCAGGGTATCGGGGTCCATGACGACCGCCGGCTCAACCCCAACAAAGGCCAGCGCCCGGACGACGCTCCGGAGGTTTCCCGCCCCGTAGTCTAAAACCGCAAGCATTTGGGGTGACCATGGAACATTTTAGCAGTGG
>JAUQQI010000243.1 GCA_030549955.1 Chloroflexota bacterium | reverse complement strand
TCCGGTTTTGCCCCGTTACACGGAATCGCGAAGCCGATGTTCTGGGCCTCTCCGGCAACGACCGTATTGATGCCGATGACCTGACCAAGGGAGTTTACAAGGGGGCCGCCGCTGTTGCCCTGGTTGATCGCGGCATCGGTTTGGATCAGGTCCCGGAGCTGGACGACCCCGCGGCCGGGCCGCTGAACCTGGACTGTCCGGCCGAGGGCGCTGATGACCCCACTGGTCACGCTGTTCTGAAACGTCCCGAGGGGACTCCCGATGGCGACGACGAGCTGGCCGACCCGAAGCTGGCTGGAATCGCCGATTTCTGCAGCTGGCAAGGAGGCTCCGGCGTCGACTTTCACAATGGCCAGGTCCGACTGGTCAAAGGGGTCGATGCCAATCAGCCTGGCTGGCAAGCGACGGCCGTCGGCCAGGGTGACGGTGAGCTGGCTTGCATTCTCGACGACGTGGCGGTTCGTCAGAATGAACCCCTGGGGGTCAAAAATTACCCCGGAGCCAACCTCGGTGATGAGCCGGAAGAGGCTGCGGCTGGCCGAGGTTTCGATGGTGACCACCGCTGGACCGGCTTTTTCGGCCGCCTGGATGACGGCCGATTCTTCGGTCAGGGTTACCCGGGTCTGAATCGGGGACTGGGCCGGACCGGAAGATTGAGCCGCCGGACGCTCGGCCCTCATCAGCATCAGGGTGGCAACCGTGCCGGCGAACCCGCCGGCGATACCCCCGAAAATCAAGCTTAAAATTACGGCCGCGGCCACAGGCCACAACCCCGGCCGCACCTTGGACCACCTCCCCGGCCAGTATATCTAGGGTAATTCTAGTTCGATGGGACCAATTTGACAACGGTCGGGCGCCAGCCTCTGGGCCGGGTGGGTCTGTCTGTGGTATAAACAGGCGACAAACATCCCAACGGTGGGCAGGGTGACCGATTACGACGGTGTCCGGTCGGACCCGGAAGTTCTGGTCTACCTGGACTTCGAAACCACCGGCCTGAACCCCTTCGGGGGCGACCGGGTCTGCGAAGTCGGGCTTGTGCGCACCCGCCGGGGCCAGGTTGAGGCCGAATTTTCCAGCCTGGTCAACCCGGGGCGTCCGATCTCGCCGGGCGCGGCGGCCGTAAACGGCCTCACCGACCGGATGGTCGCCGGCGCCCCCAGGTTCACCGACCTTTTGGCAGAACTGCTTGGCCTGCTGGCTGGGGCCACGGTTGTGGCCCACAATGCCGCCTTCGACCTTAACTTTCTCGCCGCCGAACTTCGCCGGGCGGGTATCCGGTACCCGGGCAACCCTGCCCTGGATACCCTGCGGCTTGCCCGCCGATACTACCGTTTCCGGTCGAACAGCCTTCAGGCGGTGGCCGGGGAGCTCGGCATCGGATTCGACCGCCCCCACCGGGCCCTGAGGGACGCCTACACGACAAAGGCCGTCTTTGAACGGATCATCTTTGACCTGACAGGAGCTACGGCAGTCGGGGCCGATGTTGCCCTCCGCCTTCAGGGCGGAGCGGTCTATCCTGACGCGCAGCCGGAGGTTCGCCTCCCGCCTGACCTCGAAGAGGCCCTGCAGGCCCGTCAGCCGCTCCTCGTCCGGTACGTCGACGGCCGGGGAACTCCGACCAGCCGGCTTATCGAGCCCCGCGACGTCTACGCCCGGGGCGAGGTTATTTACCTGGTTGCCTTCTGCCACCTGCGGGGCGAAGAGCGGACCTTCCGGCTTGACCGAATTTCGGGTTATCAGCCTGCCTGAGGGTCCCGTAGGCGTGTGTTAAAATCAGGCTGGGCAAATTTTTGATGCTGTCGCTCGTTGACACCCACCTGCACCTTTTTGAGCCGCAGTTCCGGGGGGACCTCGGGTCCGTCCTGGACCGCGCCCGCCGAGTCGGGGTGACCGGCTTCATAACCGCGGCCGTGGACCTGGAGACAGCCCGGGAAAACCTCCGGATTGCGGATACCGAGCCGGGGGTTTATACCGCCGTCGGGTTTCATCCGAGCGCGGCGGGCTGGCTGGACACCGGGGCCCTCGGGACTCTGGCCAGCCTTGCGGGCGAGCCGAGGGTTGTGGCCATCGGCGAAATCGGCCTGGACTTTTACCGGATGGATTTCCCGCCTGAGGTTCAGGAGCGGTCCTTTGTGGCCCAGCTTGAGCTGGCAGCCGAGGTCGGCCTGCCGGTCGTCATTCACACCCGGGACGCGTGGGCCCGGATGCTCGAGGTGCTGCGCACCTGGCGCCGGCGGCTCGGGCCCCGGCTACGGGGGGTTCTCCACGCGTTCAGCGGCGACCTGGCGATTGCCGAGGAAGTGGCGGCCCTCGGATTTTATTTCGGCATCGGCGGGCCCCTGACCTATCCGAAGAACGAGGGCCTGCGGGGTGTGGTCGCGAGGTTGCCCCGGGACCGGGTTGTCGTTGAAACCGATGCGCCGTACCTGCCGCCGCAGCCGTGGCGGGGCCGCCGGAACGAGCCGGCCTTCTTGATTGAGGTAGTCAAGACCCTGGCCCGGGTCTGGGCGGAGCCGGTTGAAGCGGTCGCCCGGCGGACAACGGATAACGCCCGGGACCTTTTCGGCCTTGATATCGGGGCGGTTGCGGCCGCTCGGGCGGAGGAGTCGGCCAGTTGATCCTGCTCGAGCAGATCCACGCTACCGTTGCCGACGGCCTTATCCTGGTTGAAGAGGCCCTCAGGGAAGTTTCCCGGGTCGATTATCCCCTCCTGGCCCAGCTGATCGCCCACGTCCTGAGGCCGGGGGGGAAGCGAATCCGGCCGAGCATTACCCTCCTGGCCGGCAAGCTCTTCGACTACCGGCTCGACAAGCTCGTGCCGATGGCGGCGGCCATGGAGCTCCTTCACACGGCGACCCTCGTTCACGACGACGTGCTGGACCGCTCCGAGGTCCGGCGGGGTCAGCCGACGATCAACAGCGTGGCAAGTGCCGGGACGGCCGTGCTTGTCGGCGACTATCTCTTTGCGAAGTCTGCCGACCTGGTGGCCAGCACCGAGAATCTCCGGGCAATGACCCTTTTTGCCCAAACCCTGATGGTAATCTGCACCGGCGAACTCCGCCAGGCATTCGGGGCGAAGGATCCCAACAGCCGGCGTGAGGATTATTTTCGCTGGGTCCAGGGTAAGACGGCGGCCCTGTTTGCAACCGCGGCCGAATCCGGCGGCATCCTGAGCGGGGCACCAGAAAGGGCCCTTGATGCCCTGCGTGCGTACGGCTACAATCTGGGGATGGCTTTTCAGGTCGTGGACGACATCCTTGACTTCAGCGGCAGTCAGGAGCAACTCGGGAAACCGGCCCGCAACGACCTGTTGCAGGGCATCCTCACCCTGCCGTCAATCCTTTACCTGGAGCGGCATCCGGACGACGGGCGGCTTCGCCGGATTCTGGAGCGGCGGGCAACCCCGGCCGAGGTTGACGAGATAGCCGATGAGATCCGCTCGAGCAGCGTGCTGGCGGATGCTTACGCAATCGCCGATGAGTTCGCCCGGGCGGCCAGGGCCGCCCTCGCCGATTTGCCCGACCAGCCGGCCCGGCAGACCCTCGAATCGCTCATTGAGTTTACGGTCCGCCGGTCGAGCTGAACCGGCTCAGGGACCAGGTTCGGGATAACAGGACGGGAGGAATTGCGTGTATCCGGATGTGCCGGACCTCTACCGGTTGTATGTATTTCTGGTCGTAGTAGAGGCCGGAAGCATCAGTGGGGCCGCCGCCAGACTCCACCTGAGCCAGACCGCCGTTTACCAGCAGATTCGGGGCCTCGAACGGAAGCTGGGCCTAAAGCTCTTCTACCGCCAGGGCGGCCGGCGGGTTCCCACCGAGGCCGCCGAAGCCCTGATCGGCCCGACCCGGGAGCTCCTCGCCCACGCCGAGCGTTATCAGGGCCACCTGGAGACTATCCGGGGCCGGCTCGGCGGCCTCCTCAAGGTCGGGGTTGGGGTTGTCTCGGCCGAGGCCTTTCTGCCGCGTCTGCTGGCCGGGTTTCGGGCCCAGTCGCCGGCGTGCTCTCCGCAAATGATCGTGGGGGATGCCGTCAGCCTGGCCGGGATGCTGGGCCGCGGCGAGCTTGACCTGGCATTCCTGGGCCAGCAGCTCGGCGGAAGGCAGGTCGACCTCGACCTGCTCTTTCAAGAGGAGCTTGTCGCCGTCGTTTCAGACCGGCATCCGTGGGCCCGCCGTCGGCGGCTCGGGATTGCCGACCTGGAGCAGGTTCGCCTGGTCCTGCCCGGACCCGGCCTCGGAACCCGTCAGACCCTCGAATCGGCTCTGGCCCGCCGCGGCTGCCAGCTTAAGCCCGACCAGGTCTGGTTCGAGGGCCACAGCCTGCAGGCGCTGGCCGTAAGCCTCCTGGCGGAGCCGGTGGTGGGGATTCTGCCCGCCTCGGCTGCCCAGGAGATCGGGCCGCAGTTTAAAATCCTGCGGTTCGGCGACCTGAATGTGCGCCAGCCGGTCTTCATTGGCCGGAGCCGGGCCCTGGCCCTTTCGCCGGTGGCGGCCCAGTTCTACGAGTTCGTTACCGGCCCTGAGGGCCAGCGGCTTCTCCCGTCCCCGGTATCCGACGAGTGAACCGACCTCACCGGCGGCGGTGGGGGCACGCCAGGATGGCCCCGGCGATGAAGCCGCCGATGTGGGCAAAATAAGCGACGCCCCCAGTTTGCTGGGTTGCCACGCCGAGGGAAGCGAGGCCGGCGAAAAACTGGATAACGGCCCAGAGGCCGATGACGAGCAGGGCCGGGACCCGGCCAATCGTAAAGAACGGCCCGACGAAGAGCAGGGTCCGGATCCGGGCCCGGGGGAACATGACGACGTAGGCCCCAAGGACGCCGGCAATCGCCCCGCTCGCCCCGATGCTTGGGACCCGCGACAGCGGGTCTGAGAGCACCTGGGCCAGGCCCGCAATTATGCCGCAGAGCAGGTAGAAGACGAGATACCGGAAGTGGCCCATCGCGTCCTCAACGTTGTCGCCGAAGATCCAGAGATAGAGCATATTGCCCGCAATGTGGAGCACACCGCCGTGAATAAACATCGCCGTCAGCAGGGTCAGCCAGACCGGTCCGGGGGCGGCCGGAGGTATGTCCCGGCCCGTGACGATTTCGAAGGGGACGACCCCGAACGTCGCAACGAAGGCCTCAAGCTGCTTCGTGGGTAGACTCAGCTCATAGACAAAAACAATGATGTTGATGACGATGAGGGCAAGGTTAATCAGGGGAAACAGCTTTTTCCGGACGGCGTCCTCGTCGGATATGGGGATCATCGGGTAAGCCCCTCACGCTCAAGGGCGGCGGCTGCCTCCGCCCAGCGGTCCTCAGCCGGCTGGTTTGCAACCCAGGCGGCCAGCTCGGCCATTCCCGCTTCAAAGCTGACTTCAGGCTCGTAGCCGAGGAGCCGGCGGGCCCGGCTGATATCGGCGTAGCAGTGGCGGATGTCCCCGGCCCGGTAGCGGCCGGCGACTTCCGGCTCGATGGGCCGGCCGAGGGCCCGGGCCAGGGTCCGGGCGACCTCCAGGACTGGAACCGGCCGGCCGGTGCCGATGTTCACGGCCTCGTAGTCGGCCCCATCCTTTTCCAGGGCGAGCCGGCAGGCCCGGGCGACGTCCCGGACGTGGACAAAATCCCGGGTCTGGCGGCCGTCCTCGTAAACGATGGGCGGCCGGCCGTTAAGGAGCCGGGCCGAAAAGATGGCTGCGACCCCGGTGTAAGGGTTGCTCAGGGCCTGCCGGGGCCCGTAGACGTTGAAAAACCGGAGGGCCACGGTGGGAACCCGGTAGGCCCGGCCGACGGTGAGGGCGAGTTCCTCCTGGTCCCGCTTCGTGACGGCGTAGACCGATTCGGGCGTGAGGGGTTTATCTTCGGGGGTGGGGCAGGGCTCCAGAACCGCCCCGCAGGCCGGACACCGGGGCTCCCATTCCCGGGCCGCAAGCTGGAGTTCGGCCCGGCTCCGGGGGTAGACCGGGCCGCAGTTCGGGCACCGGTAGGCGCCTTCACCGTAGACCGACATTGAACTTGCCACCACGAGCTTTTTTACCCGGTCCCGGAAACGGGTCAGCTTCTCGAGGAGGATTGCCGTGCCGACGGTGTTGGCCCGGACATACCGGCTGATTTGATACATGGACTGGCTGACCCCGACGACGGCCGCCAGGTGGACGACGGCATCGGTCTCCGGCAGGAGCCGGTCAAGGACATCCGGTTCGGCGGCCAGGTCGGCCCAGACGGCGCGGGCCCCGGGGTTAAGGTAAGCCGGAGGCTTCCGGGCCGGGCCGTGGACCTGCGGCTCAAGGGAATCGAGGATTGTCACCTCGTAGCCGGCGGCGACCAGCTCGTCCACCAGGTGGGAACCGATAAATCCGGCCCCGCCCGTAACGAGAATCCTTCGCATCCTGGCCACCCCGGGCTAGCTTCTGACCAGAAGCTGGCGGAGGTCGTCAAGGAAGGCAGTCGACTTCAGGTCCCGCTCAAGCAGAAACCGGAGATAATCCCGGAGCAGGAGCTCGAGTTCCCGCATAACCCCCGGCGGGACCCGGAGCCGGGCAACCTGGTTGTAAGTGGGGGCCGATTGGATAAACCGCAGGACCTTGAGGGCACTGACGGTTATCACCCGGTTCTTGTCCCCGCAGTCCGGGCAGAGGACCCCGCCGGCCGCCGCCGAAAAGCGGTTCGTAATCGGCTCCAGGTCCCGGCCGCACCCCACACACCGGTAAAGCTCCGGCCTGAAACCGGCGGCATCGAGCAGGCGCAGCTCGAAATAACGCCGGACCAGGTCCGGGTCGTGGCCCTGGTCGAGAAGCTCCAGACCCTCCACCAGGTGCCGGTAAAGGCTGACGTTTGACTGCTGAGGCTCGGTGAACCGGT
>JAUQQI010000245.1:5411-6940 GCA_030549955.1 Chloroflexota bacterium | reverse complement strand
CCGATGCTCCGTGCATCGACGAAATGCCTCTGGACCTCTTCTACGGCGAGGCCCTCTGCCTGGACGTTTCGCATATCCCCCCGCAGACCTACATTACCAAAAAGGACCTTGAGGAAGCTCTAACACGGCACAATCTCGAGATCCGGCCCGGCGACATCGTACTCCTGTATACCGGCTGCTACAACCGCTACCATGGAACAAAGGACTACCTGAGCCAGTTCCCCGGCCTGGATGGCGAAGCCACCGAATGGCTCATCGACCAGGGCGTCAAGAACTTCGGGGTCGATTCGCCCACGCCCGATAATCCGGTCAGCCGGACCTATCCCTGCCATATGGCCTGCCGGGCCCGGCGGGTGCCTCACTATGAAAACCTCGCAAACCTGGATCAGGTTGCGGGGAAGCGGTTTCTCTTCATCGGGTTCCCCCTGCGCATCCGGGGTGGAACTGGCTCGCCGGTCCGGGCGGTGGCAATTTTAGACGAGTAAGCGGGACGGCCATGTCTGTTTACGAGACCCGACCGTGGCTTAAAGCTTACCCGGCGTGGGTCCCGCCGGACCTGGCCGTTCCCGAAACAACTGCCATCGACCAGTTCCGGCGGACGGCCAGAGAGCATGCCGACCGGCCGGCTGTCTATTATTTTGATTCGGTTTTAACTTACCGGGAGCTGGACCGGCTCAGCAATGCCCTGGCCGCCGGGCTACGAGGTCTTGGCGTCGGGCAGGGGAGTCGGGTTGCCCTTTACCTCCAGAATATTCCCCAGTTCTGGATTGCTCAGCTGGCCGCCTGGAAGCTTGGGGCCATCGTTGTTCCCCTGAACCCGATGTTCAAGCGGGAAGAGCTGAGGTATCACCTTCAGGACTCAGGCGCAGAGGTCCTGGTGGCCCTCGAGTCGTTGTATGAGCAGGTGGCGGCCCCGGTGGTCCGGGACGTTGGGCTTAAGGCCGTTGTGACGACGTCGGAGCTCGATTTCCTTGGTGCCGGCCCAAAGCCACCGGTTCTGGCCGAATCGGTCAAAATTAAAAGTCCGAATACTTTTGACTTGCTGGAGATTTGCGAGCGTTACGCCGGGGCCAACGACCCGGGCGTCTCGGTCCGGCCCGAGGACATCGCTTACCTGACCTATACTTCCGGCACCACCGGGGTTCCCAAGGGCGCGATGAACACCCATCTGAATGTGGCTTTCAACGCCGAGGTTTACCGGGTCTGGATGCGCCTCGGACCCGGAGATGTGGTCGTCGGGGCTGCCCCGGTCTTTCACATTACCGGGATGGTTGGCCACCTGGCCGTGGCAGCCCTGACAGGTATGCCGGTCATTCTTGCTTACCGGTTCGACGCTGGTGAGACATTGCGGCTCATCGAGAAATGGCGTGGGTCGTTCCTCGTTGCGGCCGTCACTGCCTATATTGCCCTGATGAACCACCCCGACATCGGCCGCCGGAATCTATCATCCCTAACCAAGGCCTACAGTGGGGGTGCACCGGTTCCGCCAGCCGTTGTTGACCGGTTTCGGGAGGCTACTGGTATCTACA
>JAUQQI010000245.1:0-5401 GCA_030549955.1 Chloroflexota bacterium | reverse complement strand
ATCTACATCCATCACATTTATGGCCTAACAGAAACGACCTCCCCGTCTCATGCCGTTCCCCTCGGGACCGAGGCGCCCGTTCTGGCCGAGTACGGTGCCCTCTCGGTCGGACTTCCGGTCCCCAACACAATCGCCCGGATTGTAAGCCTGGAGACCGAACGGGATGCTGGTCCCGGTGAGCTTGGGGAGGTGGCCATTAAGGGCCCGATGGTGGTGCCCGGGTACTGGCAGAAGCCAGATGAGACCGCCCGGACAATCCGGGGCGGCTGGCTTTTCACCGGGGACGTGGGGCTCATGGATGAGGCGGGCTGGTTCTACATCATCGACCGGGTCAAGGACATGATTATCGCCTCGGGTTACAAGGTCTGGCCCCGGGAGGTCGAAGATGTCCTTTACCGGCACGAGGCCGTCCGGGAGGCCGCCGTGGTCGGGGTGCCGGACCCCTACCGGGGCGAGACGGTCAAGGCCTTCGTCTCCCTCAAGCCCGGGTACGAGGGAAAAATCCGGTCGGAGGACCTGGTCGAGTTTTGCCGGGCCCACCTGGCGGCGTATAAATACCCCCGGATTGTCGAAATCGTTGATGAAGTGCCCAAGACGCCCACCGGCAAGTTCCTGCGCCGGGTCCTCCGGGAGCGGTCAGACTAGGTGGTCTCTGCGGCAGCCGGCGCTTCTTCGGGCATGGCGCTGTCGCTGACCCGGTAAAGCCCAAAGGGGAGCGGATCGCCCACCTGCCACCGGCCGTGCTGGAGCCGCTCCCCGGCCTGCCGGGCCCGCTCGACCACTCCTTTCCCAAGGGGAAGCTGGGTCGCTTCCCATTCCTGCAGGGCTTTTACAACGTCAAAGTCGCAGGCTTTAAGGGCCAGCGCCAGCCGGTAGGCGTCTTCGGCCGCCTTGGCGGTTCCGGCCGCCGCGTGCGGCCGGGCCCGGAAGGCGGCATCGCCTAGTAAACAGACCCGACCGAAGGCCATCCGGGGCACTTCGACGTCGAAAATCACCTCGATAAACGGCTCCGGGGTGAAGCCGATGATTTCGGCGAAGGGAGGCGGAAGATGCTCAGCCGCATCGGCGTGCAGCCGCTTTATATGCCTTTCGGCAACAGAGCCGGCCGGAACCGAGGTACTGAACCGCTGGCCACCCCGGCCCACCAGCAGGTCGGCCAGCTCGTCTTCGCCCACATTTCGGTACCAGAGCCAGTTGGTAAGCCGCCGGCCGGGTTCGAGCGCCCCGTCCTTGTTCGGAATCGGATAAGCCAGCGTGTGACCTTCGGTGAGCACGTGGTACGTGATCGCCTCGTGAAAGAGGCTGAAAGTCTCGGGTTTAAGGTGCTCCTCGCTGACCGTCCCCCGCCAGGCGACGTAGCCGGCGTAGCTGGGACGGCACTCGGGTAGAAGCAGGCGGCGGCCGATGGAGTTAATCCCGTCGGCAAAGACCACCAGGTCGCCCCGTTCGACCCGGCCAGTGGCAAAACGGACAATAACCCCCGTTTCGTCCTGGTCGAAGCCAACGCACTCTTCACCCAGGTGGTAGCGGGCCCGGTCGAAGCAGGTCAGCAGGCCCCGGTAAAGCACGTTGTACGCTGAGGAACGCCAGGAAGCAGGCGCGGACGAGATGACCTGACCCGCCCGGTCCAGATACTGCAGCCTGCGGATCGGCGCACTCGTCTGCCTGACATCGACAACTTTCTTGGCTAAGAAGTACCGGACCGTCGCCGGGTTGAGCATGATGCCGGCCCCCCGGTCTTCCAGATGGGCCGGGGACCGTTCAAAGACATCAACGTCACAGCCGAGGTCCCGGAGCCAGACGGCGGCGCTGAGGCCCCCAAGGGAACCCCCGACGATGATTGCCCGAAGGGGTCTTATCAAGGTGCCCACCTCAGACGCTTACCGTGCACCATTCCCGACCGAAGTCGCCCATCCCCTCGCACCCGCCCGGGGTCACCAGAACGGTGTCCTCCAGCTTGACGTGACCCACCTCGGGATGGCGGTATTCGGCCTCGATGGAGATAACCATGCCCGGTTCCAGAACCATGTCCGTCTCGGCGTTGAAAACCGGCAGCTCATTGCTCACCAGGCCGAGGCCGTGGGCAATGAAGTTGCCCAGCTCGCCCCAGCGGTTGCCCCGGATCGATTCCCACCCGAGCCGGTGAATATCCCGACAGGGCACTCCCGGTCCGATGGCACCCCTGACCCGCTCCTGCACCCCCAGGCAGGCCTCAAAAAGCTCAAGGGCCAGGGCCGGCGGCTCACCCATCGAGGCCATCCGGGAGAGGTCCGAAAGATACCCGTCCAGCTCCGCCACCGTATCAACGTTAATAATCCGGCCCAGGTCCCAGGTGCGGTCGGACGGGAACCGGTTGTAACCCGGACCGACGCCGGCAAAGGTGAAGATGCGGTGCAGGCCCCGACTCGTCATCTCAAGCTCCAGCCGCGCCTCCAACTGGCGGGACGTCTCCCCGGGGCGGCCGGCCTTCAGGGTCGCATGGATCGCCTCAGCCGCCCGCTCGTGGACCTGCCGGAGAATGTCGACCTCCCGGGGGGCCTTTACGGCCCGGAGCCTGGCCAGAATGTCGGTTGCCTCCACAAAGGTGGCCTCAGGCAGCTCCCGGCGCAGGACATCGAAGGCCTCTACCGGCATGAACGGCCGCTCAATGCCAACCCTTGCTCCGGCCAGGCCCAGCTTCCGGATGACCCCGGCCGCAGCCTCGGCGACGACACCCGCCACCCGCCCCCGCAGCTCGTGGACCCAGTGGCGGTTTTCAATCCACATGGGGCCGTAGGCTTCGAGGGCCTGGACCTCGTCCACATCCGGCACGGACACCCCGACGTAGAACGCCCGGTCGGCCGCGTTGCGTGGTATCCCCACCACCGGCATGTACTGCGAAAGGCCGATGGGCTCCAGCCGCTTGAAGGTGGGAAGGTAATAGCCGCCGGTCAGGTAACGGACGTTGTGGCGGCTCGTGGCCAGGATAAGGTCAAGGCCGGCCTCAGCCATCAGCCGACCAAGCTTTTCAAAGTCAAAGGGCACCATGCGGCCATCCTCCCTTTCAGGTGAGAGCGGGCATCACATCCCGGGCAAAAGTCTCCAGCATGCGGGCCATATGGCCCGGGTCGGTGCAGCCGTAGATGTCGAAGGTTATATAGTCGGCCCCGAGTCCCCGAACAAACTCGACGTCGGCCCTTACCTGGTCAAGCGAGCCTTCAAAGAGGGCCCGGTCATCCCCGGCCGGCTGGTCGGTCAGGTTGAGAAGATTCCGGGGCCGGAACGCCGGCGGTATTCGACCGAGCCGTTCGGCTTCAGCCCGCATCAGGTCAAGGCCCCGCTTCATCTGTTCCCGATTCAGCCCCAGGGGGTGCCAGGCGTCCCCTGCGGTGACGGCCCGCCGAACCGACGCGCCGGTGAGGTTAAAGGGTGAGCAGGCGACCCAGATAGGCGGGTGGGGTTGCTGGACGGGCCGGGGGGCGAAGCCCACCCGCTCAAACGAGATGTGGTTGCCCTTAAAGTCAACGACTTCGGATGCCCACACCGCTTTTATAACGGCCAGGTATTCGTCGCCAATGCGGCCCCGCTCCCGGAAAGGAATATTTAACACCTTAAACTCTGCCTCATCCCAGCCGACCCCGACACCGAAAATAAACCTTCCACCTGAAACCTGGTCCACCGTGGCCGCCGCCTTCGCTACCGCCAGCGGATTCCGGTACGGGAGGACCACCACGCTCGTCCCCAGCCGGATATTCGAGGTCTTCCCCGCCAGGTACGCGAGGAGGCTCAGCGGGTCCGGCCAGGACGGTCCGTAATGCTCCACGGTGGCCGGCATGGCCACCACATGGTCAGGAATAAACACCCCATCGAAACCGAGCTCTTCAGCCCGGCAGGTAAGCCACTCGGCATCGCGGACAGTCAGTCGCCAGATGGGCAGGATGACGCCAAATCTCATCCCACACCCCCTATGCTGACCTACCCTGCTGCCGTGCCCTGGCCTCGTCGACCCAGCGGAGGATCTTTTCCGGTGTTATGGGCACCTCGTTCACCCGGACACCGAAGGGCGCGAGCGCATCCTCGATAGCCGCGGCGACCACCGCCGGTGTCATCATTCGGCCACCCTCACCGCCACCCTTAATGCCGTAGGGCGTGAAGGGCGAGGGTGTCTCCTGGTGGCCAAGTTCAACCTTTGGCACCTCCATGGAGGTAGGAATCAGGTAGTCCATGTAGCTTCCGGTGAGCAGCTGGCCGTCGGGCCCGTAAACATACTGTTCGTAAAGGGCTGTCCCCAACCCTTGAGCCACCCCACCGATGATCTGACCGTGGAGGGACCTGGGGTTAACCAGGGTACCCGCGTCGTGGACGGCAACGTATTTTAAAAACTTATGCTGGCCGGTTTCAATGTCGACTTCCACCGCCGCGATGTGGCAGGCGTGACCCACAAAGGGGTAAAAGACGCCCAGATTCTTCCGGTCGGGGGCCGGCATCGTCGTGTAGGGGTGGTCAAAGACGAAGTCAGCCTCAAGGCCGCTTTCAACCTCCGGAGGCAGGTCAAGCTTGTAAAGGTAGGCCAGGGTAGCAACCTCCTGGAGGGTCATGAACTTCTCGGGGGCCCCCCGGGCCCGGATTTTGCCCTCGGCAAACTCCAGGTCCTCGGGGGCGATCTCCAGTTTGTGGCTGGCAATTTTCAGCATCTTTTCCTTAATGCGGCGGGCCGCCCCCTGGATGGCACCGGCAACCATGACGGTGAAGCGGCTGCCCCCCGGCCCGGTAGCCGGCAGGGCCCGGGCCGTCCCGGAATAGACCACCGTCACCTGGGACGGGTCGATATCGAACTCCTCGGCCACAAGCTGGGCTGCCATCGTTTCGGGGCTGTTGCCCCACATCGCCTGGGAGTAGAGGGTTACGGTGAAATTCCCGGCCGGGTCTACGCTTAAGGTCACGCTCTCGGGCGTGGAGGTTACACCTGTAGGCTGGTCGAACCAGAACCAGAACTCGGTGGCGCTGAAGACGCTCCGCTCCTGGGCGGTGATGAGGCCGATGCCCACGTAGCGGCCCTCCTGCCGGGCCCGCCGCTGCATCTCCCGCAGGCCGTCATAATCAGCCAGCTCCAGGGCTTTTTCGAGGACCCCGGGATAGTTGCCGCTGTCGTACATGTTGCCGGTCGGGATGAAGTACGGAAACTCGTGGGGCTGGATGAAATTTTTGCGCCGGATGTCCGCCGGGTCCATCTTGAGCTCCCGGGCCAGCAGGTCGACCATCCGCTCCACCATCCAGTTGGTCACCTCCGACCCGAACCCGCGGTAAGCTCCCTGCTGGCACTTGTTGGTCAGCACCGCGTAGAGCTCGTACTGAACGCTCTTGATTTTATAGGGCCCCACCACCTGGGCCAGGGAATTGCCGTGGGTCCCGACCCCGAACT
>JAUQQI010000147.1 GCA_030549955.1 Chloroflexota bacterium | reverse complement strand
GCGTCCTCGCCGCGGCGCACGCGCGCGCCCTTCACGGTGGCCGGGAAGCGCTCGAACCGCGCGCGCGCGGAGGGCTGCGGCGTCGCGCTCCCCCCCGGCCCGCGCGGAGGGCAGCAGGGAGTGCGCGGCCCCGCGGCCCGGCGCGGGGAACTGAGTCAGCCCCCACCCCCCCCTCTAGGCCGCCGGGGTCAGCCAGAGGTCGGGTGGGCCCCTCCCGCCGGCCGCTCAGGGACCCGGGGCCGGCAGCGGGCCCGGCAGTTCACCTGGCAGAAAACGGCGGAGGCGACCTTTTGGGCATATTTACGCGCACTCGGCTTGACCAGGTCTGGGGCGACGGTTACGTTCACCCCTTAAATATTGCCTTCCGACGGGCCCTGACCTGGGTCCCGTCGGGGCCGGGCCGGATGCTGGAGGTGGGTTGCGGGGCCGGCCGGTTCCTGCGAACTGTCGGTCGTCACCGCCCCGGCTGGGAACTCCACGGCTGTGACTTATCAGCCGTGAGCCTCCGGAGCGGCCGGACCTTTCCCGAGCCGGCCGAATACATCCTGGCCGACGCCCATAACCTGCCTTACCGGGACGCAAGCTTCGATTTTGTGCTGATGGTCGATGTCCTGGAGCACCTGCCGGCGCCGGACCTGGCCCTGGCCGAAGCCTTCCGGGTCCTGCGGCCAGGGGGCCGGTTTCACCTTCTGGTTCCGTGCGAAGGCCAGCCCCTCACCCTCTACTGGCTGACGGACCGGCTTAAGGTCTGGGCCGACCTGAAGGAACGCCACGGCGGCCACATCCAGCGGTTCAGCCACACCGACATCCTGCGACTTCTCGGGGAAGCCGGTTTTCGGGTTCGCAACGTCCGCTACAGCATGCACCCGGTCGGGCAGGTTAAAGACCTTCTCTTTTATGTCGAGCGGGAGGAATGGGCGGGGCGGCTCCGGCGAAATCCGCTTTTCAGGCTTTTTGTCCGGGTCCTGTGGGTCCTGGCCCATCTGGAGTCGACCCTGCTTGGCCGGGTTCCCGTCTCGGCAGTGGTTATGCACGTCTCCTGTGAGCGGCCGAAAAGCCCATGCTGCGGGTTCTGATGGTTTCGAAGGCCTGCTATGTGGCCGAGTACCGCAAGAAGTTGCGGGCCCTGGTCGAGACGGGCGACGTCGAGCTCGGCCTGGTTGTCCCGCCCTTCTGGCGGTTCGGCCGGGACGTCGCCCCCTTCGAGCCCGGCGACGACGAGGGCTATCGGGTCTTTATCCTGCCACCCCGGTTTAACGGCCACGTCCACCTGCACTATTATCCCGGGCTGAGCCGGGTGCTCGCCGAGTTCAAGCCCGACCTGGTTCACCTGGACGAAGAGCCGTACGACCTGGTGACGTTTCACGGCCTCCGGCTTGCCCGCCGCGCCGGTGCCGTCTGTCTTTTCTTTACCTGGCAGAACATGCTTAACCCGATCCCGCCCCCGTTTTCGTGGTTCCAGCGGGCGGTCTTTGCCGGCGTGGCCGGGGCGATCGCAGGCAACCTGGAGGCCGAGCAGGTTCTGCGCCGGCGGGGGTTCACCGGCCCGGTGGCCGTCATTCCCCAGTTCGGAGTTGACCCGGAGCTTTTCCGGCCCGAACCCCGCCCCCGGTCGGGGCCCTTTCGGGTCGGGTTTGTCGGCCGGCTCGTACCCGAAAAGGGGGCGGACTGGCTCTTGGACGCGATGGCCGGCCTGGAAGGCGACTGGGAGCTCTTAATCGTCGGCGGATTCGGTTCGGACCCGGCCGTCCGCCGTCGAATTGAGGGCCGGCTCCGGGAACTCGGCAACCGCTGGCGCCTGCTCGGACCCTTCGCCTCGGCCGAGATGCCGGAGTTTTACCGGTCGGTCGACGTGCTCGTCGTCCCGTCCCGGACCGGCCGCCGGTGGAAGGAGCAGTTTGGCCGGGTCATCGTCGAGGCGCAGGCGTGCGGGGTCCCCGTCATCGGCAGCGATTCGGGCGAGGTGCCCCGGACCATCGGGGATGGGGGGATCGTGGTGCCGGAGGGGGATATCCTCGGACTCCGGGGGGCAATCCGCCGGCTCATGCTTGACCCGACCCTTCGCCAGATTCTCGGTCAGCTCGGTCAAAAGCAGGCGGTTGCCCGATTCTCCCACCGGACCGTTGCCGAGCAGACCCGGAGGTTCTACCACCGGCTCATCCTGGCCCGGGGCTAAGGTCGGGGGTCTACCGGGCACCCGGTGTTATAATCGTGACGATGATGGGCCTCGACCGCAGGGTCAAAAGCCGGCTCATTCGCTGGCTCGAACGCCCCATCGCCCAGCTTATCGGCCTTTTTGACCGCCTGACAGGCCGGAACCGGGCCTGGAAGGAGGTCTTCACCCGGTTGACAACCGGGGAAGGCCAGGGGCTTAAAATCGCCGTCGTCCGGCTCGACTCCATCGGCGACGTCCTCCTCTCAGAGCCGGCTATTCGGGCCCTGCGGCGCCGGTTTCCGGGGGCCGAACTGCACCTCGTCGCCGACCCGGCCGGGGCCGCCCTCCTCGACGGCCACCCGGCCCTCGACCGCATCTGGGCCGTGAAGGTTCCCTGGCACCGGGCCTGGCGGGGCGAGCGGCTGAACCGGGTAAAGGTGGGCGTTGAGCTTTTTAAGGCCGTCCGCCGCCTCCGGAAGGAGGCCTTCGACGCCGCCGTCGAGCTCCGGGGTGACCCCCGGGATATCCTCTTCATGTGGCTCCTGGGCCCAAAACTCCGGGTCGGCAGCGACGCCCGGGGCGGAGGTTCCTGGCTTCACGTCAGCCTCGGCCCGGACCAGCCTGTTCACCGGGTCGACTTTGCCCAGGCCGTCGTCGGCCTCGTCGGCGCCCGGCCGGTCGACGGCGGACCGGAGGTCCCATTCCGGCCGGAAGAGGTCGACTTTGGCCGGAACGTTGCCGCCGGCTCGGGCGGGCAGCCCCGGGTTGCCTTTCACCTGGGAGCCGGGTTCGCAACCAAGTGCCTGCCGGTGCCGAAGTTTGCGGCCGCCGCCCGGCGGCTCCGCCAGCTCTACCCGGAAATGGTTATCTACCTGGTCGGCGGCCCGGACGAAGCCGGGCTCGCCGCCCGGTTTATTGGGGGTTACGACGGCCCGGTTGTCAACCTGGTGGGCCGGCTGAGCCTGCGCCAGACGGCGGCCGTCCTCCGGGAGGTCGACCTTTTTATCGGCAACGACAGCGCCCCGATGCACTTTGCGGCCGCCGCTGGGGTCCCCGTTGTCACCTTCTTCGGTCCGTCTGAGCCGGCAAAGTACCACCCGTACCGGACCGAATACCGGCTTTTAGAAATCGACCTGCCCTGCCGGCCGTGCGACCATGTCCACTGCCGGCACATTGAAAATTACTGCCTTACGCTTATCCCGGTCCGGCGAATCGTTGAGGCCGCCGTTGAGCTTCTGGGCAAGCCGGCCGGGGTCGGACAGCGGGCCGGAGGCGTACGGTGACGGACCCGGTCGACGCGGTCCGGGCCCAGCTTGCCGAGTCGGCCCGGCTCAAACTCTGGCTGGCCGAGAACCTGGCCGAGCCCCTTGCGGCCGCGGCCCGCCTCGTGGCCGAAGCCCTTGCCCGGGGAAACAAGGTGATGTTCTGCGGGAACGGCGGCAGCGCCGCCGACAGCCAGCATCTGGCCGCCGAGCTGGTCGGCCGCTACCGGCGGAACCGGCCCGGCTGGGCCGCCCTCGCCCTGACGGTGGATACGTCGGCCCTGACAGCCATCGGCAACGACTTCGGGTTCGACGAGGTCTTCAGCCGGCAGGTTGAGGCCCTGGGCCGGCCCGGGGACGTGCTTGTGGCCATCAGCACCAGTGGCCGGAGCCCGAACGTCCTGCGGGCGGTCGAGACCGCCCGGGCCCTCGGTCTGAGAACTGTCGGCCTTGCGGGCCGGGACGGCGGCCCCCTGGCGGCCCTCGTCGACGTCGCCCTGGTCGTCCCGTCCGACGACACAGCCCGGGTCCAGGAGTGTCACATCACCCTGGGCCACATTTTGTGCGACCTGGTCGAGGAGGCGCTCTGCGGTGGGCAGTCCTGAGTTTCCCCGCCTCGACCACCGGCTCGCCCGGACCGTGCCCCTGCCGTCCCGGCCCAGCAAGGTTGTCCGGGAGGCCCTGGCCGGGCCGCCCCAACCGGGAAGCACATTCCGGGAGTTTTTCGGGCGGCTGCCCCGCCTCCTCGCCGCCGAGGAGTTGCGGGCGGTGGTGCGGGCGGTTCGTCAGGCCCGGGATTCGGGCCGTCCGGTCATCTGGGGCCTTGGGGCCCACGTCATTAAGGTCGGCCTTAACCCGGTGATTATTGCCCTGATGGATGCCGGCTACGTCAGCGGGCTGGCGATGAACGGGGCCGGAGCAATCCATGACTTTGAGCTGGCTTTGGTCGGGCAGACCTCGGAAGACGTTGCCGAGGGCCTGGCCGCCGGCACCTTCGGCATGGCCGAGGAAACGGGCCGGTATCTCAACGAGTGCGCCGTTGAGGCGATGACAACCGGCACCGGGTGGGGCGAGATGGTCGGCCGGAAGGTCCTCGAGCTTAACGCCCCGAACGCCGATATCAGCCTGTTCGCCCAGGCCTACCGGCGGGGCATCCCCGCAACCCTGCATGTAACCATCGGGGCGGACATAATCCACATGCACCCTTCGGCCCGGGGGGATGCCCTGGGCGCCGCCAGCTTCGAGGATTTTTTGCGGTTTGCGGGCCTGGTTGCCCGTCTGGAAGGCGGGGTCTATCTTAACGTTGGGTCGGCGGTCGTCCTGCCCGAGGTGTTTTTAAAGGCCCTCAACCTGGCCCGGAACCTGGGCCACCGGGTTGAACACTTCACAACAGTCAACCTGGATATGGCCCGTCACTACCGGCCGTCGGAGAATGTCCTGCGGCGGCCGACCCTGCGGGGCGGCCGGGGGATTCACATTACCGGCCACCACGAGCTGATGGTCCCGCTCCTCGCCCAGGCCCTCATCGACGGCCTCGAGTAAACTTCGAGAGGGGAAATATCGTTACGATGAGTTCAGCCGAGCTCCTGGCCATCATCCGAAACTGGCGGGCGAAGCGCATCATCATCGTCGGCGACGTCATGCTCGACGAGTACCTCTGGGGCACGGTAACCCGGATATCCCCCGAGGCGCCGGTGCCGGTCGTTGAGATAAAAAACCAGACGGTTCGGCCCGGAGGGGCGGCCAACGTGGCCGCGAACATCAAGGCCCTCGGGGCTGAACCCCTCCTCATCGGCGTGGTTGGGGGCGACCACGCCGCCCGGCTTCTCCGGGAAGCCCTTGGCAGCCAGGACATCGACGACGCCGGACTGGTCACCGACCCCGACCGACCGACGACCCTGAAGACCCGGATCATTGCCCACAACCAGCAGGTTGTCCGGGCCGACCGGGAATTCACCGAGCCGATTCCGCCGGCCGTCGAGGACGCGCTTCTTGACCGGCTGGAGGCCCTGCTGGCGGGGGCTGATGCGGTCATTTTTGAGGATTACAACAAGGGTGTCCTTACCCCCCGGGTAATCGCCGAGGTGAAGGCCCGGGCCGGCCGGCGGGGCCTGCTCCGCAGCGTCGACCCGAAGCTCGAACAGTTCTTTGAATATCACGGGGTTGAGCTTATCAAACCAAACCTGCGGGAAGCCGAAGCTGTCCTCGGCCGACGGCTCTCAGGCTATGAGGATGTGGCCGCGGCCGGGCAGAGCCTGCTCGAGCGCCTGAACTGCTCAAGCCTTGTGATCACCATGGGCGAACAGGGCATGATGCTTTTCAGGCCTGGGACAGCCCCGCAGGTCGTCCCGGCGGTGGGCCGGCGGGAGGTCCGGGATGTGACCGGTGCCGGGGATACCACTATCGCCGCCCTGACCTTAAGCCTGACGGCCGGTGGGGATCTCGTCCAGGCCGCCCGAATTGCGGCCGTGGCCGCCGGACTGGTGGTCGGGAAGGTCGGGGCCGTTCCGGTCGGCGTTGACGAACTGGCCGACGCGCTTGGAGAACTGGAGGATCAGGGGATGACCCTTCCGGCCGACCCGGCCTGATAGGAGCGATGCTCAGATTTGCCGTCGCCCTGACCGATTTCCTTTTACTCAACGGGGCGTTCGCCCTGGCCTACTATGGCCGGTACATCCTGGAGCTGGGCCGGGAGGTCCCGGAGGCGAGCTTCGTCCCTTACGGCGACCTGCTGCCCCTCCAACTCGCCTTCGCCGGCCTGCTGACGGCCAGCCATGCCATCGCCGGGGCGTACGCCCGGCCATTTCGGGATTCGTTCCTGGATGAGGCCGGGCGGCTGGTGGCCTCCACCAGCGTTGGGTCGATGCTTCTGCTTGCGTCGGCGTTTCTCTATTACGGCTACCCGTACTCCCGGCTCCTCTTTGTGTTCGCCTGGGCGACCGCCGCCGCTGCAAGTCTGGTCTTCCGGCTGGGCGGCCGGGCTGTCCTCGGCCTCCTGCGCCGGCGGGGCATCGGCGTCCGGCAGACGGTGGTCATCGGTGCCGGCCCCCTTGCTCAGCTCGTCATGCACACCCTGACGACCGGAAGCGCCGGGGATTACCGGCTCCTGGGGTTCCTGGATGACCAGGTAACCGACGATATCGGCCGCTTCCGCTGGCTCGGGCCCCTCAGCGCCGCCGAGAAGGTCGCCCGGGAGCTTAAAGTTGACGAGTTCATCATCGCCCAGCCGAATGTCTCCCATGAGCGGCTGATGGAGCTTGTCCGGGGCTGCCGCCGGGCGGGCCTCGATTTCCGGGTTGTTCCGGACCTTTACGAGATCAGTCTGCGCCGGGTCAACGTCGATGACCTGGATGGGATACCCCTGGTCAGTTTAAGCCCCCGGAACCTCAGCCCCACCAGCCTTCTGCTCAAGCGGGCCATTGACATTGTTGTCGCCGGCCTGGTACGCCTGAGCCTTTCGCCCCTCTGGCTGCTGATTGCCCTGCTCATCCGGCTTGACTCTCCGGGGCCGGCCGGCATCCCCCAG